>JANNDZ010000569.1:0-7307 GCA_031378395.1 Pseudanabaena sp. OTE_75_metabat_487_sub | reverse complement strand
GGCGATTCAGAGACGGTTAAGAGGGTTAGGCTTATATCCAGGTGGAAAATTAATTGATGGCGATTTCGGTCCACGTAGCCAAGCAGCACTCAAGGATTTTTGTAATGAAGTTAGCCCTCCAGTTACTGCGTCCTTGCAACTGACTCCTCCAATCGCAGATAAGTTATTAACTACTCAGCAAATCTCTTCAGTTTTGAATGACGCGCAAGATACTGGTGCTATTTCAACGAAATTTAATAACTTTCAGACTGCTGTTGGTGCGAATGATTCCAAGCTCGGATTTCTAGATATGGGGGCACAGCAATCTCCCTTCAAGGAAACGATTTATCGTAGCAAAGATTTTTT
Source organism: Pseudanabaena sp. OTE_75_metabat_487_sub (assembly GCA_031378395.1). Classification (GTDB taxonomy): domain Bacteria; phylum Cyanobacteriota; class Cyanobacteriia; order Pseudanabaenales; family Pseudanabaenaceae; genus Pseudanabaena. The sequence continues at coordinate 6,962 of JANNDZ010000569.1, read as the reverse complement.
GGCGGCAACAAAGTCAGCAGGAATCCAGAGCAGCTCTCCTAGATCACTCAGCTTTTCTGATTATCCACATATTGGAAATGCACCAACGCTAATTGACGACAGCGGTTTAAAATTCTTAGGGGCTGAGATTACAGAAGCCTGTTTGTGTCTGGGGCATTTTGATGGGGGACAGCTAACCACAAGTTGGTTGGGCAAAAAATCGCTTGATTTGGTTGAGTGTTGGAGCGCTAGTAAAATCATCCCCATTCTGAATGTTTTGTGTAAAGTGGGTAATCGAGTTCCCAGCAATCCGAGCGACTTGATTTTGAAGAATAGAGGCAGTACTGCAAAACAGTTTGAACTTTCTAACGTACTAGTTGATATATGTTCTTATAGGTCTGATGGATTTGGGCAGGTTTCTTCTAATGCTTTATCTGCAACTTTGAATGCTTTTGAAAGTGATCGAGAACAATGGATCAAAGATCAAACTGGTAATGCCAAAGCAATTCAGTTTGGTGGGAAATATGGGGATACGGCAACAATTGGAGTGCCAGAAATTCGTGATCGCTCCAAAGATAGCGAAATTTTAAAGTTTCAATCGACTGCAACTGGAGGGAATTTAATTTCTGCTTATGACTTAACAAGGTTTATTTCCTTGGTCGGGTGGCATGGACTACTATCTGATAAGAAATTACCTGGCATTTCAGATCGAGGTCTTGATCTAGCAATTACAGCGTTAAGCACAGACAGTGCAAGATATGTAGATACAGCAATTTCAACGCTTGGACTTGAAAATGTGGTGGATTCACTTGTCATTCTTTCTAAACTAGGCTTTGGACCATCCTCAACTCGTGGTGTAACAGAGTTGGTTTATACCGCGTTTGCCCAATTCCTCGATAAAAAGAATCCAATTCAGCCAGTACTCAGATCTTTTGCTTTGACATTGCGTAGTAGCCAACCTTCAAGGAGCAGTGTAGGAATTAAATTAGATACGGCAATAGCTACTGCTGTGACAGAAATCATTCGACGGATTGTAACCGAAGATTTTTGATTTTTATGGATCACTGATTGATTGCACATATTATTGATTTCTAGGAGTTGAGCATGGTTCTTTTATTGTTAGAACGTGGCAGCATTGGTGAAATGGAGTTAAAACATGAGCGTACCCGGCATTGATGTTTCTGATTACCAGAATCCTGTTGACTGGCCTATTGTTGCAAGTCAAGGAGTCAAATTTGCCTTAATTAAAGCAACAGAAGGAAAATCTACGAAAGCAAATACTTTCCAAGACAAGTGGCAACAATCAAAATCTGCTGGTATTTTGCGCGGAGCTTACCACTTTTTTAGACCAACTAGAACAGGGGAAGATCAGGCTGATAATTTTCTTCAAATGCTCAACCTAGTTGGAGGGCTTGAAGCAGATGACATCTCACCTATTCTTGATGTTGAGGTCAAAGATGGGATCAGTGCAGAAGAGATTCGCAAACGTTCCCTGAAGTGGTTGGAAAAGGTAGAGACAGCAACTGGTAGAAAACCGATCATCTACACAGGAGCGAGCTATGGCAATGACAACTTGAGTGCAAATGTCCTATTTGCTGATTATCCATTGTGGGTAGCTCACTATACCAGAGGAAAACCTTGGGTTCCAGGACGATGGAATACTTGTGCAATTTGGCAGTATACCGATAAAGGAAAGGTAAAGGGTATCAGAGGAAATGTAGATTTGAATTGGTTCAATGGATCTATTGATGCATTGAGAGCATTTTCTACAGGAGATTATTCTCAACTTAGAAGTGAATCTCTGTTTGATGACCTGATTAACAGAGGTGATGAAAGTGATGCAGTTAAACAAGTTCAGCAACTGCTAATTGCAAAGGGATATGATGTTGGTTCTTTAGGAGCAGACAGCGACTTCGGTGCTGCTACTGAATCTGCAGTATCGCGATTCCAACGTGATAACTGATGTTACGTGGAAGAAAAAAGGGGTAGAGTAAAGATAGGGTCAGAAAGAGGCTAAAAGGTATGGACAGAAAGTTCTTAGACCTATACTCAGATTACCTAATCAGTAGTTTCGGAAAGGTGACCGCAACAGGACTATCAGAATTACTAGACGGGGAACTAAGCCATGACCAAATTACCAGTCGGTTAAGGCAAATTACAGGAGGATCACCAGAGTTATGGCATCTGGTGAAACCGACAATCCGCAAGCATGAAAGCGAAGAGGGAGTACTGATATTTGATGACACCCTAGAGCCAAAACCTTATAGTGATGAAAATACGATAGTAGGGTGGTACTTTGACCATAGTAGTAACCATAGTGTCAAAGGCATAAATATCCTCAACTGTATTTATCACAACGAAGCCATCAGCTTACCTGTCGCCTTTGAAATTGTGCAAAAGCTCCAAGAGGTAACCGACACAAAAACAGGTAAAGCAAAATTCGTATCTGAGGAAAGCAAAAATGAGATGATGCGAAACATGCTCCATGTCTGCTGTCAAAATCGACTAAAGTTCAGTTATGTATTGGCCGATAGTTGGTTCAGCAGCAAAGAAAATATGCAATACATTAAGCTACGAGTCAAAAAAGACTTCATTATGGCGCTTAAGGGCAATCGTTTGGTTGCATTATCTCCAGACGATAAATGTCAGGGACATTTCGTTAATCTTGAGTCAATTGAGTTAAACCAAGATTCCTGTTGCAAGGTGTTTTTGAAGGGACTTGATTTTCCTGTGTCGATCACCAAGCAAGTTTTTAGAAACAAAAATCAATCCACAGGGATTTTGTATTTAGCTTGCAGTAATCTCGACTTAACCGCAACTGACATCAACACAATCTATCAAAAACGATGGAAAGTCGAAGAATTTCACAAGTCTTTAAAATCTAATCTCGCTCTTGCTAACTCTCCCACTGGGATTGCTCATACTCAGAAAAATCATATCTTTGCTTGCTTTTTCGCTTTTGTTAAGTTAGAGCGCCTTCGGATCAAAACTAAACTCAATCATTTTGCTCTCAAGTCTAAACTCTACTTCAATGCTATTAGGGCTAGTTTCTCTCTTCTTCAAAAACTAACTGTTCCTTCCACGTAACATCAGGTGATAACAATCTTCTGATTACGGGAATTGTTGATTCAGCAACATTTGAAAAACTTAGTTAGTCGGGATTCTCTGATTCCATTATCACAGTAGGAGTTTTTATGAAGAAAGTTCGTGGTGTTTGGTTGACTAATGTGGCTAGTAACGTCTATGCCTCTAAAGACAATATTGATGAAGCGATCAAGTTACTTGCTAGCATCGGGTTCAACATTGTATTTCCAGTTGTTTGGAATAAAGGATACACACTTTATCAAAGTGATGTAATGGAGCGGTATTTTGGATCTAAGTTCAGGATTGATCCTCTGTATCAAGCGGCAGGACGAGATCCACTTGATGAAATCATCCAAGTAGCCAAAAAATATCAGTTAAAAGTTATCCCTTGGTTTGAATATGGTTTCGCCGCCTCTGCGGTTCAAAAAAATGTTATAGGAAGCTTGGAAGAATTCGGTGGGCATATTCTTCAAGAACAACCTAATTTCGCAGCAGTCAATCATAATGGACAACCGTTAATTAAGCCTTTTCCAGAAGATGTTAACGATATAGGCTTTAAATGGATGAATGCACTCAGTCCTGAAGTGCAAGCATTTATGAGCGAACTAATGCTTGAGGTAGTTCAGAAGTATGATGTTGATGGCATTCAAGGAGATGATCGCCTTCCTGCGTTTCCTGTTGAAGGGTTTGATCAAGATGCTGCTGATCAGTTCAAGAGTAAGCATGGTCGATTTCCAACAGTACCTAGAGATGGGCTATGGATGCAGTTCCGTGCAGATATCTTGACCCAATTTTTAAAAGACCTCTGCTCACAAGTTAGGGAAATAGGATTAGATAAGGGAAAAGAACTGCTTATATCTATGGCTCCTCATCCCAGAGACTTTGGATTTAAGGAGTACCTACAAGACACCCCAAAATGGCTCGAATTGATTGACATGATGCATCCACAACTTTATCGCAGGAAACCTGAGGACTATATTACCCTGAGCGGACTGGAATTTCAAGGACTGTCTTCCAATCAGATTGCTAAAATCTCTCCTGGAATTTTAATGAAGGAAGGGAATTTTCGCATCAGTAATACTCATCTTGAAGAAGTAGTTAGACATAATCGTTCTCAAGGTTGTGCTGGAGAAGTATTCTTCTTCTTTGAAGGTTTGAGAAAACCAGATGATTTGGCAGCAAAGAGCCTTCGGAATCCTCTTTATGCTGTGATTAAGCGTGATGATGAAGGTCCAGATGTTTTAAAGATTCAGAAACTCTTAATTGACAAGGGATTCAATCTAGGTGAACCAGATGGAATTTTTGGAGAAAAGACTGAAACGGCAGTTAGGACTTTCCAGTCAGCAAATTTCTCCTCGTCTAGTGACATTGATGGCAAAGTCGGTAAACAAACATTGGAGAAGCTGGGTTTCCCAAGTATCCAATTATTTGGAGATAATTTAGCAATCATTGAAAGTGGAGTTGTTGTTTAAATAAACCCAGTACAATCAAGTAGCTTCAGATAAGGAAGTATTAAAAAAAGGTCACTGTTCAGATCTTCTTGAGGATTTTAAATGTTTTAATTTCTTGTGCCAAGTACAGGACAAAAAATAAAAAATAGAGCGGTAAAACAGCCCGAAACTCTTGCCCAGTATGGATCATGAGTGTTTTACCTGAAAGCTTTGCTAGAAGAGCATTTTAAGTTTTTTGTACTGTACTTAGTTTCTTATGTTACGGTAATTTATCTGTATAATATATTCCGAGTTTTGAATAAATATGGCTTCTATAGAAGAGCGCACTTTGCTTGCTGTTAAGATGAAATAGTTCTTAAAGTCGCTAAGGTTTAAGTTCAACAGAGTTACAAGTACGGAATCAGAAATACGGCTTTTAATTTGATCAAACAAGAAGAGGAGAGAAGGAATTATGAAGCTGAGTGATATTATTGCGACTGATCAAGAGGTTAAGCTAGAAGATCTAAAATTAGATGAGGAATTAGTTAAAGAAATCCAAAGTAAACTTAGCCAGTTAAGGCTCTATCCAGATGGTCGATGGATTGATGGTGATTATGGCAATCGCACAGAAACAGCACTCCAGGAATTCTGCGACCTTTTCAACCTCACTAATTACCAAAATGGTGAGTTTGATAAAGCTTTTGCAGAGAAGCTGGCAACAGTGTCAGTAGATGACTTGCCCTCTCCACAGCAATTGACGATGCAAGACTATGTCAATGCAGCGCAACTCTTAGGAGTTGAAGTTGAAATTATCCGAGCTGTTCATGAGGTTGAGGCTGCTGGGAAAGGATTTCTCGCGGACGGGAGACCTAAAATTTTATTTGAGCGACACATCTTCTTTCGAGAAGCAGTCGGGCGTTTCGCTGCTTCCCATCCCCATCTTTGTAATCAACGTTCGGGAGGCTACTTAGGTAATGAGCGTGAATGGCCTCGTCTAGAAGAAGCTAAGGCCTTAGATCGAACGGCAGCACTCCGATCTGCATCTTGGGGACTGGGGCAAGTTATGGGGTTTAACCACAGACTTGCAGGCTATGACAATGTGGAAGATTTTGTGCTTGATATGTACGAAAGTGAAAGTAAACAATTCAAGGCTATGTTGGGATTTATCCAAAATGCCACAACAACAATGGTTCCAGCATTAAGAGACCGTGATTGGAGAGCTTTCACACGGTCTTATAATGGCTCAGGTAACGTCTCAGTATATGCCCCAAAGCTTGAGAAGGCTTACAACAAATTTATTGTTTTAGGAGTTCAGCAACGGCTGTTGCATTTATCTAAAAAAAATAGCGATCCTGATCTTTCTCCTGGGAAACCTGACGGAAAACTTGGAGACGAAACAAGAGCCGCCCTTATTGCGTTTCAACAACAGCAGGGCTTAAGTCAGACAGGCAAATTAGATTCTAGCTCTATTGCAAAATTAAAGTCTTTGGTATCAGATATTCTGCTGCCGATTGTCTAGGAAAGAGAACACTTCTTAAAAAAATGTGCGAAGACACGTCAAATAAAAACTAGGATATGAAGATGGTCGATATCTACGCAGTTAAAGCAACAAGTCTGAATGTTCGTTCGTCGCCTAAAGTAGATGATGATAATAAAATTGCATCTATTTCTCAAAATCATATTGTCTCTAGGCTTAGCGTTACTTCAGGAGATACTTGGTGGAGAATTTTAACTATCAAAGATGGGCAACCCTTGGAAGGGTATGTCGCAAGTCGCTTTCTAGAAGCAGCACCTAAGCGAATTCGAGCGATTGGCTGGTTTAAAGAACAGTTTCGAGATCAGATAAATGCCGCCATTTTAGGCACCCCCTTCAGCTTGGATCTGTTAGTTGCGATCGCGATGCAAGAAACTTATTACATTTGGGGGAATGTGTATAGCACGCTATCGCTTGACGAAGTGCTGAAACTTTGTACTGGAGATACTCTAGATGCTCCCAAGCGATCTGCATTTCCAAAAAATAAAGCAGAATTGTTCGCTCGCGAAAAGGGAGATGAGATGTTTGAGATCGCTCGTGAAGCCTTAGAAGCAGTTGCTAACTTTGTCCCCTCGTTTAAGAGTGTGGCAGATTCTTCTCCAAATAAATTCTGCCGAGGTTATGGCATCTTTCAACTCGACTTGCAGTTCTTCAAAGACAAACCTGATTATTTTCTTCAAAAAAAGTGGTATAGCTTTGATGAGTGCCTCGCTCAGTGTGTTAACGAACTAAAAGCAGCCATGAGACGCGCCTTTGGTAGCGGTAAAACAGCATTAACCGATGAAGAAAAAGTCTATGTCGCGATCGCCTATAATCAAGGGAGTGTAGATTTTTCTAGGAAGTTTAAGCAGGGGTATAGAGATCCTAGTGGCAAATACTACGGTGAGTTCATTTGGGAATACCTACAGCTTGCCAAATCATTACCTTGAGTCTTA
>JANNDZ010000524.1:0-5778 GCA_031378395.1 Pseudanabaena sp. OTE_75_metabat_487_sub | reverse complement strand
AGACTGATAGCCATGCGGAAGATATTATTCAGGTAGTGCGAGAAGAGTTTGGGGAGGGCAATGCTTTTTGTAAGAAGGTGACTTATCAGTCAACAGAAGATCCTAAGTCGGTGTTGGCACAGTTTCGGAATGATTATTATCCTCGGGTAGCGGTGACGGTAGATATGATTGCGACGGGGACTGATGTGAAGCCATTGGAATGTTTGATTTTTATGCGCAATGTGCAGTCACGAAATTATTTTGAGCAGATGAAGGGACGGGGGACAAGGACTTTGGCGCATGATGATTTGCGGAAGGTTACGCCTTCGGCGGTGAATGCAGATCTGCCTACAGATGGACAGTTGGAGGTTACTGGTCGGGCTTTGGCACAGGAGGCAGCGGCGGTATTTACGGGAGATTTGATCAATTATTTGGATAATGTGCGGAAGCTACATGAGCAAGTAATTGATACGGTGAATCTCGATCAGGTGGAGTTTGCGGGTTGGGATGTGCAGGCGCGAGAGCAGGCAACGGCATTGGTCGCCGATTTTGCGGCTTATTTGGCGGCAAATCGAGATGAGATTGCGGCACTGCGGGTTTTTTATAATCAGCCATTTCAGCGGCGGGTGGTGACTTTTTCAATGGTGAAGGAGTTGTTGGATATTATTTTGCGCGATCGGCCACTGTTGGCTCCGTTGCGGGTGTGGCAGGCGTATGAGCAGCTTGAGCAGGTGAATGGTCGTAGTCCTTTGAGTGAGTTGACTGCTTTGGTTGCGCTGATCCGGCGGGTGGTGGGGGTAGATGAGGTGTTGACGAGTTATGAGGCGACGGTGAATCGCAATTTTCAGGATTGGGTGTTTGGCAAGCAGGCGGGGGCTTTGAAGTTTTCTGAGGAGCAGATGGAGTGGTTGCGGTTAATTAAGGAGCATGTGGTGAGTTCGTTTTGTTTAGAGCGGGGGGATTTGGATTTTGCGCCGTTCGACGCTAGGGGCGGCGTTGGGCGAATGTATCAGCTCTTTGGGGATGAGATGGATGGGATTATTCAGGAAATTAATGAGGGGTTAGCGGCTTGAGGAATTCATCTAAGGGTTACAATCAGGGTAAGAAGGTTGATGGCTGTGGATTCTAAAACAATGCAAATTAAGCAAATATCTGTCGATGGTCTATTTGGCATCTTTGATCATGTCATTCCGTTAAATACAGAGGAGAAAATCACGATTGTCCACGGCCCTAATGGTTTTGGTAAAACGGCGATGTTAAGAATGCTCAATGGATTTTTCAACTCTCGATACTCAGTGTTTAAAAATATCCCGTTTTCTAAATTTAGAATTGATTTGAACAATGGGAATTATATTGAGGTATTGAAGACCGCTGAAACTTCAGAAAAGATAAAAAAAAGAGAGAGTATCAGTTTCAACTTTTATGAGCTAGGGCTAGATAAAGTTTACTTCCCTTTGAAAACTAATAAAAGTTCTTCGGATTTTGATTTCCCCGTTGATATTATATCTGAGATAATTCCCGATCTTCGTCAATTAGGATCAAAAATGTGGCGATCTCGCTCCACTGGCGAGACGTTTTCTTTAAGTGAAGTCTTTGATCGATTTGAAGATATTTTGCCCTTGAAAATGAAGCAGTCAGGTGAGCCTGAATGGCTTGAAAATTTAAAGACAAATATCCATGTTCGCTTAATTGAATCTCAACGGTTATTAAACTTTGTTCCGAGTCGTTCTGCAAGAATTTATGCTGAAACACCAATGTTGCCAACGGTATCTGCCTATTCAGAGGAAATTGCAAAACTCATTCAATCTAAGCTGGCTGAGTATGGAGCAACTTCTCAATCTCTTGATCGCACGTTTCCAGCCAGAGTAATGCAGCAACAAGCAGCTCCTGAAGTGACTGACGAAGAACTTCGTCAAAAGCTCGATAATTTGGAGAAAACTCGATCGCAATTAATCGAAGTAGGATTATTGGATAAAGATGAAAATCCTGATTTCCAAATTCAGTCACAGTTGATCGATGCCAGCACTCGGAATATTTTATCGGTGTATGTTGAAGACGTAGAACAAAAACTTGGTGTGTTCAAGGAAATCGCTAGCAAGATCGATCTATTAAGAAGAATTATTAATAGTAAGTTTTCTTATTCTTACAAAGAGATTAGTTTCAACAAAGAAAAAGGGTTTGTTTTCAAGACTCTTTACCATCCAATTGCTGCCAAAAAAGAGACTCTTTCACCAACAGACCTATCATCTGGTGAGCAGCATGAATTGGTTCTTTTGTATGAGTTGCTGTTTAAGGTGCAAAAAAATTCTTTGGTTTTGATTGATGAACCAGAGTTGTCTTTGCATGTGGGTTGGCAAGCGCAGTTTTTAAAGGACTTGCAAGACATTACTAAGCTGGCAGACTTAGATATTTTGATGGCGACTCATTCTCCTGATATTATTCAAGATCGCTGGGATTTGACTGTGGAACTAAAGGGACCGGAAAAATGAGGGATTTTCTTTCGGTTGACCGTGATGCCAATGCTATTCGACTCAGGCGCACTACCTTTGCAGGAGCTTTTTTATTAGTTGAAGGGAGTACAGATAAAATATTTTATGAACGCTTTGTTGATCTGCCAAGTTGTGAAACAATTAGTTACTCGGGTAGAAAGCCCTCTAGTAAATTATGGGTAATTGATGTTTTAAGTACTTTGGAAAAAAGTGAATTTCTTGGCATTATTGCTATTGTTGATGCCGATTTTGATCGTCTAGAATCTCATTCGCATGATAGTCCTAATCTTTTCAAAACGGATTCTCATGATTTGGAAACGATGTTGCTAAATTCACCTGCTCTTGATAAAGTTATGGCTGAGTTTGGCTCGACTGAGAAAGTAGCTGGGTTTGGGAAAGATATTAGAACTGTATTACTGGAGGATGGAATTCCGATCGGTTATCTACGGTGGGTTTCTCAGGTGGATGCGTTGAATTTGACTTTTAATGGCCTTAAGTTTAGTAAGTTTATCAACGAAAAGACGCTGGAATTTGACCGCGATCAATTCATTGCAGAAGTGAAGAATAAGTCTCAAAAGCCTGATTTGCAAAGCAGCGATTTACAACAGCGACTCATGAGCCAGCAAAGCAGTACCCATGATCCTTGGCAGGTCTGTTGTGGTCATGACTTGGTGGAAATTTTATCTCTGGGTTTACGAAAGGCGATCGGCTCTAATAATCCTTCTGATGTGGAGCCAAATGGTCTGGAGCGTAGTTTAAGGCTCGCCTACGAGGCCACTTATTTTTGTCAGATGCAACTTTATCTGTCTATTCGATCGTGGGAAAATGGCAATCAGACATTTAAAGTTTTTCGGAGTGACATAATGGCATAGTTAGAGCATAAGATGTGCAGAAATATTCAAGAAATCAATGAAGTTAGTGGCTTAAGTGACGGAAGAGTGGTTAGATGATAGAAAAGATTATCGATGATGTTGAATTCCCCAAAGGCTGGTTTAAAATCAACCTAGATCAAGTGGCTATTTGGGGATCGGGCGGTACACCATCAAGAAGAATTCCAGGGTATTTCCAAGGTGATATTCCCTGGATCAAAACAGGAGAACTTAAAAGTAAATATGTTCGAGATATGGAAGAGAAAATAACAGAACAGGCACTTCAAAAATCGAGCGCAAAAATATTCGCGAAGGGTTCTGTTGCTATTGCTATGTATGGAGCAACTATTGGAAGAACTTCAATTCTTGATGTTGATGCCGCCTCTAACCAAGCTTGCGCGATTGCACAACCGATCAAGGGAATAATATTCAATGAGTTTTTATACTACTATCTTCTTTCTCAACTCCGAGAGTTTGTAAAACTTGGCAAAGGAGGAGCACAGCCAAATATTTCACAAACGGTTCTCAAAAGTCATCCAATATTTCTTCCTCACTACCCTGAGCAGCTTCGCATTGTTGCCAAAATTGAAGAACTTTTCTCCGAGCTTGATGCGGGGATTGAGAGCCTGAAGATTGCCCGATCGCAACTTAAAATTTATCGTCAAGCAGTTCTGAAATGGGCTTTTGAAGGAAAACTTACCGCTGAGTGGCGGCAGCAGCGTCAGGGTAAGCTGAAAAGTGCCGATGAATTGTTAGAGCAAATTAAGATTGATCGAGAGAATCACTACCAACAGCAGTTCAAAGATTGGGAATCAGAAGTTAAGAATTGGGAATCTGAAGGTGGATCTGGAAAAAGGCCAACAAAGCCACATAAGCTCAAGGAAGTAAGACCACCTCACAACGAGAATACATATCATTTATTGAATCTACCTGATGGCTGGAATTGGATCTTTCCTGAAGATATTGCCTCACCTGAAAACTATTCTTTAGGAATAGGCCCCTTTGGTAGTAATTTGAAAGTGAGTGATTACGCAGAAAGTGGATTCCCTCTTGTTTTTGTTCGACATATTACTAGTGGTGATTTTAAAATAAATTCAAAATTCATTAGCTATGATAAATTCCAAGAACTATTACCTCATGCAGTAAAGCCTTTGGATTTGCTAGTAACAAAGATGGGTGATCCGCCTGGAGATTGTGAGATTTACCCAGCCAAAAGTATGCAGGGAATAATCACCTCTGATTGTCTCAAATTTAGAGTCTGGGATAAATTTGTTAATCGTGATTTTTACAAATACTGCATTAATTCAACATTAGTAAAAAAGCAATTGGGATTGATCACAAAAGGGGTTGCTCAAAAGAAAATCAGTCTTGAAAGATTTAGAGGTATATTATTGCCTCTGCCGAATTTTCAGGAACAAAATAAAATTGTCCAAGAAATCGAATCTCGCCTCTCCATCTGTGACAACATCGAAACCACGATCGAAGAAAATCTTCAACGCGCTGAATCTCTGCGCCAAAGCATCCTCAAACAAGCCTTTACCGGTAAACTTGTTCCCCAAGACCCCAACGACGAACCCGCTGCCCAACTCCTAGCACGCATCCAGCAAAAGCAAAGCGCCCAACAAACCCTGCCCCTCAAACCTCGCAAACCAGCCAAAAAAACACCATGAACTCAGCCGCGATCGTCTCTAAAGTCTGGAACTTCTGCCACGTTCTCCGCGACGACGGCGTAAGCTACGGCGACTACCTCGAACAAATCACCTACTTGCTATTTCTTAAAATGGCCGATGAATACAGCAAACCACCCTACAAACGTAACGTCGGCATCCCCCCAGAACACAACTGGGAAAACCTCAAAACCAAACGTGGCGCAGAACTAGAACTTCATTACCTCACCACCCTGCGCGAACTCGGCAAAGGCCAAGGAATGCTTGGCCAAATCTTTGCCAAATCCCAAAACAAAATTCAAGACCCCGCACGGCTCTACAGCATTATCGACATGATCGACAAAGAAAGCTGGGTCATGATGGGAGCCGACACCAAAGGCGACATCTACGAAGGCTTACTCGAAAAAAACGCCGAAGACACCAAAAGCGGTGCAGGCCAATACTTTACCCCTCGCTCATTGATCAAAGTCATGGTCGAGTGCATCAGCCCCCTACCCCACAAAACGATCGCCGACCCCGCCTGCGGCACCGGTGGCTTTATGCTCGCAGCCTACGATCACCTCGTCAATAACCACAAACTCGACAAAGCCCAAAAAGAATTCCTCAAACATCACACCTTCTGGGGTAACGAAATAGTCGCCAACACCCGTCGCTTGGCACTCATGAACATGTTCTTGCACAACATTGACGACGCCCATATCGAATGGGGTGACACGATCCGCAACCCAAAGCACTTGGAGAACGACGGCTTGATGACTTTCGAGGTCTGCGTAG
>JANNDZ010000509.1:0-1597 GCA_031378395.1 Pseudanabaena sp. OTE_75_metabat_487_sub | reverse complement strand
AAAGACTGTGAATGCCTTTGTTCAGGTAAAAGGTATAGTAACGAGCGGTCGTTTTAGCTTTCAGTGCTAACGATTGTAATGGGTCAGCAACGCCATATTCGTTGGGGGCGATGCCTGTTTCAGTAATCCAAACCTCGGTGGGCAAAACCCGACTATTCACTTGCCGCGCATACCGTCCATGACGAACACCATAAATCTCACTGGTAAAAGGAGCTGCATCGCGCAAGAGGGTTTCCGTTTGCAAAGCGGTCGCATAATACTCTGGAAATAGGGCAGAATAGGTAGGAATAAAATCAGTAGGTTGACCGAAGGCATCGATCTTAGAACTCTGCTGCTCGTCACGGGGAAAGTTTTTACGTTTCACGTAAGGATGTTTACTAATGGCACTAATCCTAGTTGGTTGTTTTGATGAGGCAGGCCAGGGAATAGTATTTGCAAAGCCGTCGCTAAACTTGACTTTTGAAAATTGATTAGGATTAGTAACTGCATAATCTGCCGTTGCTTGGACTAAATTACTCCAAATGCTGTCTTCATCATAAGTAACAGGAGCATGAGCATAATAATTATTAATAGCCAGAAACTTGCTGCCAAAGGTAAGTTCATTCCAAATTTCCATGTCAAAACCTTGATCAGTGCTTTGAGTCGTTCCTAAAGCATTAGATACAAATTTTGCAACTGTACCAACATATTGCTGCCAACCAGCGATTGTTTTTTGATAATCGGCACTGCCTGGTTTAGAAAAAGGTCGATACTTTAAAGTTGCCATACTGATTGATGTTCCTACCTTGATTGCCTTGGGTAATGGTTTAGAAAGGGTTACAGTATTGCCATTAATAGCAGTAATCAGTGCTTCAGCAGCCCAATTGGTAGTCAAATTATTTAAGCCACTTCTCCCGGTATTCAAACCATTGGTGTCATTCAAGCGAATTGTGTATGAGCCGACAGCAGCATTGGCTATCACTATCCGCTGAAAAAATTGAGTCGGGGTGGGGATTCCATGATTGGCATTTAGCAAAATCAGAGGGCGCACACCCCATCTTTTACAGGCTTGTAGAATTGCCTGGAATCGATCATTTTGGAGAGTTTCAGTATCATAGCTAAGGTTGCTCCAACCGATCTCCAAGCGGATTTTCTGAATGCCATAGGTTGCCAGCATTTGAATAACCAGATTAGGGTTCTCTTGATCATTGAGATCAATACCTAGCCCGACTCCATTAAGAAACTTAGTTGCTGGGACTGTTTCTAAATAGGCTCGCCAAGGTTGTAGCCAGTGAGAGTGGGCACCAAAGGGAATATTATAAAAGTAGGATGTGTCGATATAGGCAGAAGTCAGGGAGTTGCTGGACACCATGAGATCTACTATTTTTTCAACACTCTTTGAGTTGAGTCGAACTATACTATTAGCATTTAATTGCTTGCTAGACGGAACATCTAAACTGGAGTTCATTGAACGATCGAAGTTGAATTGTGCCGAAGAAGCGGAAATAAATAAGGTGATTAAGGCGTAAAGTAAAGTTCGATAGATCATCATGATTGATCGAGCGATTTTTTTCCCAAAGATTCTGAAATTAATCATGATATTTTTGCTGCTGTTGCC
>JANNDZ010000505.1:0-10196 GCA_031378395.1 Pseudanabaena sp. OTE_75_metabat_487_sub | reverse complement strand
CCGAAGGCGCAGCAAACCCCACAATTGGTTTCATAATTTGAATTGCTGTACTGAAAAGGCTTAGATTTTCTGCTATGGGTCAATTAATTTTGTATATTGCGACGAGTCTGGACGGCTATATAGCGCGAACTTCTGGAGAGGTTGATTGGCTATTTACAGATCAAGACTATGGCTACACCGATTTTTTAGCGTCGATCGATCACCTTTTGATGGGGCGCAGCACCTACGAGCAACTTCTAACTTTTGGGGAATATCCTTATTCTGGCAAGCAAGGTTTTGTATTTTCTCGCACGATCCAACGCGATCGCGATGAAAATGTGAATTTTGTTGCTGGCGATCTAGATAGCTTTGTCAAAAATTTAAAATTGCAAGATGGCAAAGATATTTGGCTAGTCGGTGGCGCTGCGATCGCTAAAACCTGTTTAGAAAATAATCTTGTCGATAAATTTATTTAGGTTTTAGAGGAACAGACTAGAGCAGTCGTGAGGGGCTTCGCCGCGATCGCACTGGAAGTATAAAGTTTTTCTGGAGTGGCAACTTCAGCACCTTGCATATACTCGTCGAGGGTAAATGCATCGACTTGAATGGCATCATTGCGAGCTAGTTCGGCTGATCGTAGAAGGTTCGCCTCTTCCTCAGAAATAATATTCGTGCTCAAAGCCAGTGAGATCGATTGCTCCAAGTTGCTATCAAGTTTAATA
Organism: Pseudanabaena sp. OTE_75_metabat_487_sub; assembly: GCA_031378395.1. Lineage (GTDB taxonomy): Bacteria > Cyanobacteriota > Cyanobacteriia > Pseudanabaenales > Pseudanabaenaceae > Pseudanabaena. The sequence goes on along the minus strand of JANNDZ010000505.1, from coordinate 9,495 downwards.
TTTCCGATCTGTCCCGATCGCATAGCAGATTTCAGCTTTTGGAAGACTACTTCAGCGCGATCACTCAGGATAAAAGCATTTTCTAAACGACCAAGCGCCTCATGAGAGTCAGTGGGAATATAGATGCCAGAGGTGAGCCGATCGCGATCGCAACCAAAGGTTTGGATGCTTTTGGCGATCTGACCACCGAGAGCATCAGTTGGTAAACTTGCGATCGGATTGAAGCGACACCAACTGATTAGAGGTACGCGAACGATCGCAGGTAAAGGTAAGTTATCGAGAATTCCTTCTAAGGCAATTTGGATTTGCGCCAAGCTGTATTGCATCGCCCAGTTCACAAAGGGAAGATCTGCTTCCTGCTGACCCTCAGCAACAAACCGTCTTAGAGTGGCGCTGCCCAAATACAGCCAAGAGAGCATATCTGCAAAGCGTCCTGTGAGTTTTTCATGCCGTTTTAGACGGCCACCAAAGAGCAAGAAAGCAGTATCGGTGAGGAATGCGAAGGTTGCTGAAGCCCAAGTTAGTTTCTGATAATAACGGGCGATCGCAATAGTTGCTGAAGCCCAAGTTAGCTTCTGATCAGGACGAGCGAGCATATCAGCAGCTACTAAATTTGACACATTGGCAAGATGACCACGCGATAGGCTCAACAAGGCACTACGAAATCCATTTTTGATCGTGAAGCCTAAATGATTCCAGAGGAGCAGATCTAAGGCGATCTCATCTTGTGTTTGTAAGGCGGCGATTTCTTGATAGATATAGGGATGACAACGAATCGCACCCTGTCCAAAAATCATCATCGTGCGCGTTAGAATATTGGAACCCTCGACCGTAATCGGAATGGGCATAGCAGTATAGAGATTGGCAAGTAAGTTGCGAGGTCCGCGACAAATACCCGCACCACCGAGCGTATCCATGCCATCATTGACAATTTTGCGGGCGAGTTCTGTAAATTGATATTTCGCGATCGCAGCAGCAACCGCTGGCTTTTCGCCGCGATCGACGGCAGCACAGGTATAAACTCGCGCCGCTTCCATAAGATAGGTCAAACTACCAATTCGTGCCAAGGGTTCTTCCACACCTTCAAAGCGTCCGATGGGCAAGCCGAATTGTCGGCGCACGGCAGCATAGGCTCCTGTGACCCTCGTTACGAATTTTGCCACGCCCGTGCAAGTAGCTGGGAAGCTAATACCCCGTCCTGCGGCAAGGGTTTGTACTAGCATTTGCCAGCCATGCCCTGCTTGTTCCACACCACCAATAATTTGCGAGACGGGAACCACGACATCCACACCTTCAATAGGGGAGTTATAGAAAGGGACACCCATTGGATCATGACGCTGACCTAAGATCACGCCTGTGGTATTGCTGGGAAGCAGAGCGCAGGTAATGCCAACATCTTCATCCTTACCCAAGAGGCGATCGGGATCGTAGAGCTTGAACGCAAGTCCGATCAGAGTCGCGATCGCGCCTAAAGTAATGTAGCGTTTGCGGAAGTTCAAACGGATGTATAAATTGCCATCTTCGGCTTTGAAGACCACACCCTTAGAGGTAATACTGGCGGCATCGGAACCAGCACTAGGTTCGGTCAGGGCAAAACAGGGGATTTCTGCACCGCTTGCCAATCGTGGCAAGTAGTAGTCTTTCTGTGCATTAGTGCCATAGTTGAGCAGTAGTTTGGCGGGGCCCAGAGAATTAGTTACGCCTACGGTTGCCGTGTGGATAAAAGAACGTGAGGCTAACTTCATCATCACCGCACTATAGGCAAGACTGGAGAAGCCTAAGCCGCCATAGGATTTAGGAATCGTCATTCCCAAGAAGCGTTCTTGTTTGAGATAGTCCCACAGGGCGGGAGGCAAATCTTTGCGCCGATGGATTTCCCAATCTGTTGCCATTTCACAGACTTTTTCGACTTGGATATCTAGAAAAGATTGAATCTCAGGATCGATGGTGGGATATGGTTCGCTATTGATCCGCTGAAAATCTGGATTTCCCGAAAAGAATTCACCCTCAATCCAGACTGTGCCTGACTCGATCGCAGCTTGTTCGGTTACCGAAATACTAGGCAGGAGTTTGAGTGATTGAATCAGTTTCATAATTGGAACTGTGGCAAGATTCCGCCGTAGCAATGGCAGATTGAAGCCCAGCGCCAGCACACCGAAAACTCCCCAAACCCAGAGTGGTACGTTGAACAGTAAAAGGGCGATCGCGCCATAAAGCGACCACTGCCATAGGGACGCGCCCATATAGCCCAGCAACATCAGGGCTACAAATAGAATAGGAACGGTAATCGCGAAAGGTAAAGTAATCATGATCGATTGCCTCCCCCAAAGAGGATTAAGTCATTAAATTCTCAAAGACGGCAGCAGCACCCATGCCACCACCAATGCACATCGTCACCAGTCCGTAGCGAATGTGGCGGCGTTTCATTTCATGGAGGAGGGTTGCAGTAAGTTTAGCGCCCGTGCAGCCTAAGGGATGTCCCAAGGCGATCGCACCACCATTGACATTGACGATTTCTTCATCCAATCCCAATTTGCGAATCACGGCTAGGGCTTGGACAGCGAAGGCTTCATTCAGTTCGATTAAGCCAATGTCGGCTAAGGTCAGACCAACCTGAGCCAGTACTTTAGGAACGGCGAGAATTGGCCCAATACCCATGATTTCTGGTGGTACACCTGCGACGGCGAAACCGACCATGCGACCGAGGGGATGCAGTCCTAGTTCCAGCATTTTATTGTGGCTAACGAGAATAGAAACCGCCGCACCATCGGACATTTGCGAAGTATTGCCTGCGGTAACAGTTCCACCCATGCGGAATGCGGGAGGCAGATGGGCGAGGGCTTCGAGGCTAGTATCAAAGCGTGCACCCTCATCCATCGACAGCACCGTTTCATGCATTTCAGGTTTGCCATCAACATACAGGGTTTCGCGAACGGTGACGGGAATGACTTCATCGGTGAGTTTGTCCGATCGCATCGCCGCGATCGCGCGTTGGTGAGAGCGCAGGGCAAATTCATCTTGTTCGGTGCGAGAAATATGATACTGTTCCGCGATATTCTCGGCAGTATGCCCCATTGCGCTGTAAATGGCAGGCATATCTTCCATCAGGGTTGGGTTGGGTAGCATCACATGACCACCCATCGGAATCAGACTCATCGACTCCACACCGCCTGCCACCATTACTTCTGCTTGTCCCGTCGCGATCGCCTGTGCTGCCATCGCGATCGCTTGCAAACCTGAAGCGCAAAAGCGATTGACCGTTACTCCTGCTACCGTATCGGGAAGCCCTGCTCGTCTGGCGATCACCCTCGCGATATTGAATCCTTGCTCTGCTTCAGGAAAAGCACAACCAAAGATGGCATCCTCAATGCTGTCAACGGGCAAATTAGGAAGTTTTTTCAGCGCACCTTGTAATGCGATCGCGCCGAGATCGTCGGGGCGCATGTTTCTCAATGTGCCGCGAGGGGCTTTGCCGACAGCAGTTCGCACGCTACTGACAATATATGTTTCATTCATGGCGTTCATTGTTTTAGTCTCCATAATCAAGATCTGATTGACCTAATCTGTCTGCGTTTCAACTTGTCTTGCCCCCTAAATCCCCCAATTCTGGGGGACTTTGAAAGACTGTTTTTTTCTTGTCCCCCCAGAATTGGGGGCTAGGGGGCGCTTTAATTCCTCAATGGCTTTTTCGTTTTCAAAACATGAGCAATCCGTTCTTGCGTTTTAGGTTGCTCCAACAGTGGTAAGAAAGTTTCACGTTCCAATTGCAGTAGATAATGTTCTGAAACCAGTGCCGGAGCAGAAAGTTCACCGCCTGTCATCACGTAAGCGAGGCGATTAGCAAGATAGCGATCGTATTCGCTGGCATAGCCACCTTGCTGGAAGAGATAAGCAGCATGTTCCAAGACGGCTCTACCAGAGCGACCTAGCACCATGATGCTATTGTTCTCCATCGGTGGCAGATAACCAAGGCGATCGAGATGTAAGATTTCGGCTTTTGCTACAGCTAGACGGCGATCGCTATTCATCACAATCTTGGCACTGGCGGGTAAGTAGCCCATTTCTTGAGCTTCGTAGGCACTGGAGGAAACCTTCGCCATCGCGATCGTTTCAAAAACGCGCGTGATTAATGGTTGAATGTGGCTTGGTAATTCTGATGCAGAACGTTCGACCGCACGTTTGACTGTTCGGAGAATGCCACCTGCTCCAGGGATTAAACCGACACTCACTTCTACCAGACCGATATAGGTTTCGGCGGCGGCAACCACTTGAGGACAAGCGAGTACGAGTTCGCAAGCACCACCGAGAACTCGCCCTTGGATGGCGGCGACAATTGGTTTGGGCGCGTAGTAAATGCGATGCAATAGATTCTGGAAGTCTACAATCAGTTTTTCCAATACTCTAAGGTTTCCAGATTGGGCGGCTGTGACCATTTCCAGTAAATTCGCACCACCAGAGAAATGATCGCTACCATTGCCGATGACTAGCCCTTTGTACTTCTCAGACATCAAGATATCTAGAGATTCTGATAGACCCTCAATCACTTTGAAACTGAGCGTGTTGCCCTTAGATCGAAATTCGTACAGCAACACACCATCACCCAGATCCAGCAGGGCTGATTCGGAATTTTGCCATACTGTGAGTTTAGGTTCCGATTTCAGCAGGTCTAGATCGATCGCATCGCGTAGCATTGGCACTTTGGCATAGCCTTGTCCATAGCGATAGACTTCTAGAGCTTGATGGATATCTTCTTGATAAAAACGTTTACCTCCTTCGGAGTCCAAGATTTCTATCCATGTGGGTATTGGGATATTTGCCGATCGCATGTCTGCCAAGACCGTCTCAAAGCCCAGAGTTTCCCAGATCTCAAAGGGTCCTAATTCCCAGCCAAAGCCCCAACACATAGCGCGATCAATATCGAGAGGGCTATCGGCAATTTCAGGAATTCTACGGGCGCTGTAGGCAAAGATTTCGAGCATGGTTTGGCGGAAGAATTCGCCAGCCCTGCCGCGATCGCGATACAGAGCAATCAGGCGATCGGTAAGCTTTAATTTCGCGATCGATGCAACTTCTAAAGAATCAGTAGCATCAGTGGCTTCGTATGCCAAGGTGTCAGGATTGAGGGCAAGAATTTCCGACTTCTGTTTCTTGTAAAAGCCCTGTCCAGTTTTCGCGCCCAAGGTTCCAGTGGCAACCAGTTTTCGCATCACTTCTGGGACTTGAAAGATCTCGCGACTCTCATCGTCAGGAATCGCAGGATAAAGATGATCGGCAACATAGGTCAAGGTGTCTAACCCGATTAGATCAGCAGTGCGGAAAGTTGCGGATTTAGGTCTACCCACCAACGTTCCCGTTAAGGTGTCAATTTCTGCGATCGTGTAACCTTTCTCAGTCCATGCTCTCACAGCTAGCAGCGTCGCATACATGCCAATGCGATTAGCGATGAAATTAGGAGTGTCTTTCGCAATCACGAGCCCCTTGCCCAAATGTAACTCGCCAAACCATTGCATTCTCGCCAAGACCTGCGGATCGGTATCCTCAGTCGGAATCAGTTCCAATAATTTGAGATAGCGCGGGGGATTGAAAAAATGCGTTCCTAAAAAGCGCTTGCGAAAAGATTTTGTGCGTCCTTTAGCAATCGCCCGAATTGGCAAGCCACTGGTATTCGTAGAAATAATTGCATCGGGATGCATCACCGATTCCAAGCGTTCCATCAAGGCTTGTTTTGTGGGCAAATGTTCCACAATTGCTTCAATCACCCAGTCAACTGTGGCTAAGCGATCGAAATGTTCTTCAAAGTTGCCGAGAATGACCCGCCGAGAGGTTTTCTCGGTAAAGCAAATTGGTGGCGATAGTTTTAGTGCTTTCTTATAGGCAGCTTCTACGAGGTCGTTTTTTCTGCCTGAACTCGCGGGTAGATCGAGTAGATGTACGGTCAGACCAGCATTAGCTAGATGGGCGGCGATCTGACTGCCCATTACGCCAGCACCGAGAACTGCCACGGTTCGGAATGGTGTAAACATAGTTTTAATCCTCCTGTGAATTATGAATTTTCAAAATTTAAATTATTCTGGTAGGGGCAATCCCCCCCGTGGTTGCCCTGCCACGCCTAGTAGCAAGAGATTTATCATCTGTGTTCCACGTAACATCAGTTAGTAAAGCGGGGATTGAGCGACTGCGTAAAGATTGGACAGGCGATCGCGTCATAATCAGCACAATCAAGTTGAGCAATCTCAGGTTCTAAATTGTTTGCCTTGTTCCTGCTTTTACGCTTGCTCTCATCCTGTTCTCCATAGAGAATGTCAATCTCGCTAGAGAATCGTTTAATTACCTCTGCGCGATTGATTTGCTGGGCTGACCTCAACAAGCCATTTTCTAAGGTTAATTCCGCATCGATCAGCCGAAATCGCTTGACCGTCGCCCAATAAGGCAAATGGCAATTGATTGCATCGATCTCGGTGCGATAGAGCGACAAGATACAGGGATGACGAAAAAGCTCGTCATTACTCAAGGTGACACTCAATTCAGGGAATCCCAAAGCCCGCACGCGATCGCGTAAAGCACTGAGATTTACAAAAATCAGCGCCGAGCAAAATTTGCGCTCTGAACCGACTATTGCCGCTTTGTCGATCAGAACTGATGTTCTTAGTTGTTCTTCCAAGGGTTGCGGGGCGATATATTTCCCTGTGGAGAGCTTAAACAGAGATTTCTTCATGCCCGTAATTTTTAGCAACCCATTGGCAGTAAATGCACCCAAATCACCTGTATGCAACCATCCCTGTGGATCGATCGCCTCCTTGGTAGCTTCGGCATTTTTGTAATAGCCAGAGGTAACATACAGTCCACGGACAAGAATTTCGCCATCGGTAGCGATCGCAATTTCCACTCCAGGAATCGGACTGCCCACTGTGCCAGCCCGATTATTGTCCACACGATTGAAACAAACGACACCACCCGTCTGCGTTAGACCATAGCCCTGTAGGATCGGTATGCCTGCGGCATTAAACACATTGGCGATTTCAGGACTTAGCGCCGCTCCACCACTGAGCAGATATTTTAAGCGATCGCCAAATAGCGATCGCCACTGCGTATATACCAATCCATCGGCAATTTTCATCACCATCTTTGTATGCAAAGCTGAGAGTCCGTAAGACTTTTGTCCTAATTCATATTGCTGTGCTAGACGCAAACCACAGACAGCAATCTGCCGCTCCCACCATGATGATGATTTCTGACTATGATCGGCAATTTTGCTATAGAACTTCTCTAGGAGTAGAGGTATCGAAGCGAGAATTGTCGGTTGAACTTCCTTTAAATGCTTGAGAACTCGGTTGGGGTGGGAGAAGTAAATGCTGTGACTGTAATACAGATGTCCATAGAACAGACAACGCGCAAACACATGGGTAAGTGGTAAAAAGGAAAGTCCCACTTCCCGATCGCCCCACTCCAATCCCTTTAAACTCGCAAAGGCGGCTAAAGCATTGCCAGAGAGATTTTCATGGGTCAGCATCACTCCTGAAAGTTTGCCATCCTCAGCAGGAATGTAGATGATCGTGGCAAGATCTTTAGAGGTCAATCGCGATCGCAAGATTTGAAGATTATTTGCGGAAGCCCGGCTCAGCCCTTGAGTTTGCAACTCATTTAGTGAGAATATTTGCAAACATTTTGGTAAAGAAATATCACCAGATTCTAAATGAGATTCCCGATGAGTTTTAGGCAGTAATGTATGTAGATCGAGACAGGTCTGAGCTGGAATATTTTGAGTAAATTCTAAATGCTCAGTCCCGCTCTGCATGTCCTCGACTATTGTCGATTCTAGTATTAGAGATCTCGTTGGCTGCCAATCCTCAGGAACTTCGGCAATTACGATTTGCTGCAAATTCGGAGCTTTAACCAAATATGGGGCAATTTGTTTTAATAAATCCAAATTTGCGACCACAAGAGCTTTGGCTTCACTGTGGGATAGCGCCCAGAAAATATTTTCGAGAGTCTGCGTCAAGTCAATCGGCACGTCCACCAAGCCTGCAAATAAGCAGCCCATATCCGCGATCGCAAAATTGAGATCGTTATGCAATAAAAAGGCAACCCGATCGCCTTTAACTAAACCCAAACCGAGCAGCCCCATCGCCAAATTTTCCGTTGCCGATTTGAATGCTTGATTGGATAGCGATCGCCAACCCGTTTCTGTCGATTGATTGAGGGCTTTGGAAATGGGATTACGTTGGCAAGCTTCTTCTAAGATGGAAGGCAAAGTTCGCCCTAAAGGAACTAAAGCCGCATTTTGCAATGTGTTTCCCAAGAAAAACTGGCAGGTTTGCGCTCCTTCTAGGTGGCGATCAAGCCAGATTTCCAAATCAGTAAATACTTTGCGGGCATGGGCATCCACGTACAGATCGTGATAGCTATCAGGGTATTCGCGATGTTCTTTGTCGGGAAAGATTACCCGTTGAAAAAAAGCACGACTGCCTTCGGGAAGCGTAACGCGATCGGCATTGCCATGCATCACTAACAATGGGATTTTAATCTCGGATGCATGGCTGTAAATCCAGTCTACGGTTGCAGAGAATTCTGTAGCTAGACGCGCAGTTCCATATTCATGTCTCAATGGATCCTGCTCATAAGCAAGTTGTTCTGCTGGAGTTCGAGCGCTATCTTCATGGGGAATTCCCAATTTTAAACTGAACCTTGGTAATACTTTAGAGAACAATTTGCCCAAAGACAACTTGAAAGCAGAGATATTTACCTTGTTCAAAGCAGGCGCAGTCACGATCGCACCTTGAATATTTTCAGGATAGTGCAAGATATAATCAAGGGCGATCGTGCCGCCTAAGCTATGTCCCCAAAGCATGTAAGAACAGCAAGCCCGTTGCGATCGAATCTGTTGCAACAGCAGATGTAAATCTTCGCGAAATTCTTGCCAACTATTGATATAGCCGCGTTGTCCCTCAGATCGTCCATGTCCTCGCAAATCTAGGGCATAGACCTCATAGCCTTGGGGAACCAAATAGTCCACCACATTCTGAAATACGCCACTATGTGTACCCAAGCCATGAACAAGAATGACAATCGCATGGCTAATTCCCTCTGGTTGCCAGCTTTGATAGTAGAGATGGCATCCTTCATATCCCAATAACGTTCCTTCTATGTGTTTCATCGCAGCTACCTTCCCTAAGGTGAGATCTGAAGTTGCTTCAGATCGAAACGATTTAAGTCTCAATCTGAATTAGCGCATTCATCTGTCCTAGGTTTGAGCTACAGGAACTTAAGTCTTAATTTCTATAGGATTTGACTCAGTATCTAAGGGCAGAGAAGTTGATGATTTGATTTGATTAAGCACAATATTTGTGCGTACTTTCTCAACGCCTGGCATTGGCGTGATCTGCTCATTGAGAAATCGTTCTAGCTGTTGATGATCTGACGCGACCACCTTCAATAAATAGTCAAATTCGCCAGTCAGATGGTGGCATTCCAATACTTCTGTTAGTCCTTTCATGC
>JANNDZ010000498.1:0-13219 GCA_031378395.1 Pseudanabaena sp. OTE_75_metabat_487_sub | reverse complement strand
AATTTGCTTAGCGACATCATGATAACGAACAATTGGTCCCGCAATGAGTTGCGGAAACAAGCTAACGTACAAGCCACAATTAATGGGATTTAACTGCACATCGGTTTCTTTACGATAGACATCGATCACATAGGACATTGCTTGAAAAGTAAAAAAGGATATTCCAATGGGCAATGGGACTTGAGAATATGCGATCGCAGGAATTGATAGATTTTGTAGAACTGCGTTGAGATTATTGACGAAAAAGTTAGCGTATTTAAAATAGAATAACAATCCTAAATTACTGATAATGGATATTAAGAGTATTTCCTTTTCTTTAATGAAGGAAAGTAGTTTTTTACGATGCAGATGTAACATCAGCCCCGCCATATAGTTCAGCAAAATAGAAACAATCATCAGGAAAACATAAACTGGCTCTCCCCATGCATAAAAGATCAAGCTCATGATCAGCAGAAAAATATTCCTTAGATACAGCAGCTTTGGGCTAATCAGAAAATATCCTACTAAGGTGAGCGGTAAGAATAAAAACAAAAATAATGCTGAGGCAAAAATCATATGAGAATTATTTAATTACGAATTACGAATTGAGATATTTTAATTCGTAATTCGTAATTCGTAATTAAAAAACACGTTCTCAAAGCTCTATCAGAACTTCTGTAAAGAAACAACTTCTCGCGCCAGTGTGACAAGCAATATCGCCAACCTGCTCGATTTTGACCAAAATAACATCGCGATCGCAATCGTAATAGAGCTTCTTGAGTTTTTGGATATGCCCTGAAGTTGCGCCCTTATGCCATAGCTCTTGGCGCGATCGACTCCAGTAATGGACTTCACCAGTTGAAACCGTTAATTCCAACGCATGACGATTCATCCATGCCATCATCAAAATTGTGCCATCTAGGTGATCTTGCGCGATCGCAGGAATCAATCCTCGCTCATCATATTTGAGTTTTTCAATCCAGTTGTCAGACATTTTTTAGATATTAGATGATTAGAGCAAATTATACCAAGCATTCCTGTAATTGTTGTTGAAGCAACTGTGCATCAAGATTTCTGCCAATGAGAATTAATTGATTGTCAATCGGCTTTTTGCGATGGTCATAGTTTAGCTCGTAGCGCTTTCCGCTCAATTGGAAAATAAAACGCATATCTTGAGCGGAAAAACTAAGAACCCCTTTAGCTCTAAATACATCAACAGGCATTACCTTATCAAGGAAATAGGTGAATTTGTCTAAATCAAATTGGCGATCGCTTTGAAATGAGACAGAGATAAATCCATCATTGGCTAGATGGCCAGAGTGATGATGATGTTCATGTTCGTGATGTTCATGTTCGTGATGCTCGTGTTCATGGTGTTCATGTTTATGATGCTCATGTTCATGATGTTCGTGAATCTCATCCTCATGCTCCACTTGTTGATAAACACTAGTTGGGGCTAGATCCACATCTAGGATTAGAGGTAAGGGCACTTCACCATGTTGCGATCGCAAGATTCTCGCCTTAGATTTGGTCTGGCGAAGGTATGCTTCCAATAAATCAACCTGTACTTCTGGCACTAAATCTGTCTTGTTTAGCAATATAATATCGCCATATTGAACCTGACTAAGTGCTGCTTCACTACCAAAATGATCGGCAGTAAATGTCTCCGCATCGATCACGGTAAGGATGGAATCGAGGCGCGTGAGATGTTTTAGTTCTGTTCCCAAAAAGGTCAAGGCGATCGGCAACTCCCGTCGTTTCGATCACCATATAGTCAATTTGCTCTTGTCGTTCTAAAACGTTATACACAGCATCAACCAAGCTGTCATTGATTGTGCAGCAAATACAACCATTGCTAAGCTCCACCATGCCATCTTCAATACCAACAAGTAACTGTCCATCAATATTAATATCGCCAAATTCATTAACCAAAACCGCTACTTTATAAATCCTGACGATTTTTGAGGATTTGGATGATTCCATGCTTGCTGACGTGGATGAAATAGATTTACGGCGTTTAGTGTATCTGTATCTTTACCTTGGATGAAGTTGTAATGATGTGAGTTACAGCGTTGACAAGCTAGGGCTAAGTTATCAATGTTATCTGAGCCTCCAAGAGATCTTGGTTGGATGCGATCTATTTCAAACCTTGCAGTACTAATTTCTTCTGAAAAATGACAATATTCACACAAAAAACTAGCTTTTTGTCTTATTTGAAGTTTTATGGCTGTAGGAATTGCCATACAAAATTTAGGATTCGCTAATAATTTTGGCATTAAGTAAGGTGAAAATCTGATCCAATTCCAAAATTCCTGCTAATTCTGCTTTTTCTTGGTCATTTAGTCCAATTCCTTTGAGTCGTTCATTCAAATCATCTAGTTGATTTTGTAATGGCTCAGAGAACTTAAATAAATAGCGATCGCGAACTTTTGCGGTAACAATCCCCGTAGATATCCACTAAGAGGGCTTTACCATTGTTTGAGTCATCATTTGCTTAACTCCTTCTTCTTACTAGTAACAATTATAGGCGATCGCTTAAAACATCAACACTTCCACCACACAAGCGATCGCCCCTCAACAAACTAACAACACCAAAACAGCGTCAAACACAAATTAAGATTAAGAAAATCCCAAAATACACAACTACTAAACTTTAAGATGAGATATGAACGCAGATACTACGAACAATATATCGAAGACTGATTGGGAGAGAATTGATGCAATGGGTGATGAGGATATTGATACATCTGATATTCCTCCGCTATCAGCAGAGTTTTGGGCTAAAGCAAAGTTAAGAATTCCTAAACAAATTACAACATCGGTTCAAATCGATCCTGAGACTTTTGCATGGTTTCAATCACAAGGAGAGAATGCGGCTCAACAAATGTCTGTCGCTTTAAAAATCTATGCAGAAGCTCATAAGTCTTATGTCACAAATGTCGCAACTGTAAAAGCCTAGAATTCTTGGTAATCGCCCCTAATCTCATCACAAAGCGATCGCCTCAAATATCCATACTTTCACCACACAAGCGATCGCCCCCAACACCAACAACATCAAACAGCGATCGCTATTTCAACAAACTAATAAATCCTGCTTGCTCAAAATGATGATCGCTTGTTAGAGATTCTGTAATCCCAAGTTCCTGCATGACAATGAAGCTAGAACAGTCAACTAGACTCCATTCTTTATCTTGTCTGTTGATTAGGAGTTCCCATGCTTTTGCATCTATTTCTTTGCTGATATGGATAACTTCTACATAGGGAGAAGTCTTTAGGCTTTGAATAAAAGCGATCACTTTTGGTCTAGGAATACGAAGAGGACTAGCGAGTAAAGCCACAAGCTCTGTGATGACATAGCTGGTCGTGATAATTTTGTATTTTTGAGAACGCGCATCTTGATATATCTTTGCGCTAAGCGGGTGAAAAGGCTGACTGATATCTATCAAATTTGCCCAGCCTGATGTATCGATAAATAGCTCAGGCATTATGGTTTTCTAGTAGTTCTTGTCCAAGATAGCGATCGTGATTTTCACCCCAGTCAGGAATGTCGCTACGAAAAGCACCGATAAACTCTTCTAGAGGATCATCAGTAAAATTTTGTATACTTTGTCCTAATAATTTAGTGATTAACTCTTGTGGGGATTGTCCTGTTTTTGCGGCGGCTTTTTGCAAAGGCTCGTAGATATTTTGTGGTAGCTCTAGAGTTATTGTGGTCATTGGTTTAGCCAAATTATCCTTTAGTATTCATTTTATCAGCTCGCCTAGAATGTCCATACTCTCACCACACAAGCGATCGCCCCTCAACAAATCAACAACATTCAATAGCGATCGCCTAAAACATCCACACTCTCACCCACAAGCGATCGCCCCCAACAACATAAAACAGTGATCGCCCCCAATCTCATCACAAAGCGATCTCCTAAAATACCCATACTTTAACCACACAAGCGATCGCCCCTCAACAAACCAACAACACAAAACAGCGATCGCCCCTAATCTCATCAAAAAGCGATCTCCTAAAACATCGACACTTTCATTACACAAGCGATCTCATCAAAATTCCAACTACTTTGAGAAATATTCAAATCAATCATCAAATTGCGTACAATTATGATTAATTTTTAAATTATGCAAGATACTGTCGAATATAACTGTGCTTTTTGTGGGGAACCCAATATGACATTCGTTGACTTTAGTGCTGGAATGCAACAGTCCTATGTAGAAGATTGTCAGGTATGTTGCCAACCAAATGTGTTGTATATCCAAATTGATGAAGATACTCTAGATATTGAAATTAGCAGTGAACCAGAAAGTTAGTTTTTGATATTCATAGCATCACTTAAACTCAATCACAAAGCGATCGCCTCTAATCTCAATCAAACAGCGATCGCCTAAAATATCCACATTTACGACCCACAAGCGATCACACCTCAACAATCCAAAAATATCAAACGTAGTTAATTGGTTACTACGCGCTCTAAATTTGATTGAGGAATAAACTTATTAAGTTCTTGGACTAGCAAATGTACAGTTGTGGATGGATTATCCTTAACTGGAGCTTGAGGATCGTATTGCTTTAGTAAGTTTTTGGCATTTTTAATAGCCGTAGCTTGCATATCAATTAACTCATCATAAATATCTTCACTATTTTTCTTGTATTTATGTCCAAGTAGATCATCTAATTTCTTAATATAATCACTTCTGGGTATGCCACTGTTGAGATATTCAAAGTGAAGAACATACCATAGCTCAAATGCTTCATTGGAATAAGCTACCCTAATTTTTTGGATTTTAGAATTTGCGATTGCATTATTAAAGTCTTCAGCAGTCCAGTCATCTCGGTCAAAAACACACCACACTTGATCATAATATCCTTCCTCTTGCTGTTCTATTATTTTTTTTGTACTCTTGACTAGTTTGCTAGGATTTTGTCCTAACCCTCTGATATCTACTACATCCTTGGGGACAGGAAAGCCTTCAAAATATTTAGGCTCAGTTTTTTCTCCTTCACACACAATCAAGAAATTCTGTCTAACTTCTCTAGTATTGATTTTTCGAGATGAGTATCCACGAGAACTTATATTTCTTTTAGTCATCAACGTCTACCAAATTATTGAGACTCCTAATATATGGAATTGCCCCATATCTCCCCTTGATGTAGTCGCTTTCAAATGATGCATCATTACGGACTTTATATTCTACTAACGAATAAAGTGCCGTTGCTCCATATCTGTTTTTCTCAGTAAACCAAACTTGATCCCTACGGAAAAGTTTATTACTGAGTAAATTAGTATCGTGTGTCATAAAAATAAGCTGAGCATTATTAGGATTGCCTTCTTTGGAGTTGAACATTTCTACAATTGCAAGGCTAAGTTTAGGATGAAGTCTTGCATCGAATTCATCAATGATTAACATCTTGCCATTTTTTAAAGTGTCAATAATAGGTCCTGCTAGAGAAAATATTTTTTGAGTTCCTTCAGATTCATCATTTATATCAAATAGCTCATTAGATATAAAAACACCTTCTTCGTTGAACTTTTTATGTATAGTTTGTACTGAAGTTGCTTTACCTCCATCACTATTTTTTAAAATAAATTTCTTTATTTCATCTGGTATTTCACGAGGTAAAGATT
Source organism: Pseudanabaena sp. OTE_75_metabat_487_sub (assembly GCA_031378395.1). Lineage (GTDB taxonomy): Bacteria > Cyanobacteriota > Cyanobacteriia > Pseudanabaenales > Pseudanabaenaceae > Pseudanabaena. Next base: position 7,607 of record JANNDZ010000498.1, on the reverse strand, counting down.
CAACATCGATATCATGTTCTTCCAATTTCAGTTCATCAAATCCTAATCCTAATTTTTTTAGGAAATTGAGAATTGATAATCCATTATTACTCTCCTTTAAACACTGGACTGTATATCCTCTATAACCATCATCAGCTAAACCAGATATGAGGTTTATATTATTTATTAGAAAAGTTAATATTTTTTCTGCTATTTCAACACTAAACTGAGCAGAGACAGAGAGGAAAAGTGCATTTGGTCTTGTTTTTTGTTGAATTCCATCAGCTTTATATGTTTTAGCTACTATAAAGCCATCAGCTTTACGTTCAAAAAGCCTAGTCTCTCTTAGCTTTGGAACATAAAATAACCATTCAGATAAAACTTCATTGCGATTTGCTTCAAAACCATATCTGTACTTCTTTTGATCCATTAAGAATGAAATTTCAAAAAAGCTTGGTTTTGAATCAGTCTCATTACTGAGCTTAAACTGCTCAACTTTTATTTTCTCTGAAATTTGAGTTTCTTTAGATGAATTAATCATAAACCATCTCATAAAACCCAAAGCTTTCGCTAAGTTGCTTTTTCCACTAGCATTCGCACCATAAATTGCGGCAGTTTTAAGTAGTGTGAGATCCTTGTCTACTGCAAAAACGTTGTTTTCATCAAGAGACTTATCTTTTGACACGAGATTAGCTGCCACCATGCTAAAAGTGACTTTTTCCTTGAAAGACCTATAATTACCAACACTGAATTCTATTAGCATTAAAGATTCCTGTATCTTAAAATATAAATACGTGAAAAACACACTCAAATGTACATTAAGGCTAATGGTGTTCGATGAATATGTCAAGTCTTTACTTTGGCAACACACTCGGCTTCACACTCAACCAAACTTGATTGCGATCGTCCTCAGTATATCCAACCACCACAGCCTTACAGGCAAACCAATCTCAGGATACATTTCAGGAGTCATCACACCACTATCCAAAAAATCTGGAATCTGGATAATTCCCTTAACATTCTCATCCCCAATATCAACAAACACCCCAAAAGGCGCATGAAATTCTACCTTCTCGTAAATTAACTTCCCAAGCTGATACTTAGTTTTGACTTGACTCCACAGTTGACTATTCATTAGCTACTCTCGCTTTAACACTCTAGGGAACTGGTTTAAAGTTGAAAATTAACGCAGTAATAAATCTTCTGGGAACTGAGGATCGAGGATTTGCGCGATCGCATAGGGACAATCTGAAGGTAAATCTGGATAATCGAGAGGTGTTTCTCGCACAACTAAGGACAGACCCAATCTATAAGCATCGATTACCGCTTCATCGAGATAGGACTTTAAACTGGGATTATCTTTTAAATGTAACGTGATGCGATCGCGTTGTTCGACAATAGTTGACCGCCAGCTTTTACCGCGCAATTCGGGTTGAAATTCCCACTTTAGCAAATGTCCAATCAAAACACCCAAACGATTGCGAAGTTCTTGTTTTTGCTGCTTACCCAACGACTCAATTTCCTCCACCAAATTCTCTATGTCCAGAGACTGCCATTGACCACGACTTAATAGTGCTGACTGCTCCTGTGTCCAAGCATAAAAATCAACTTCATATAAATCAGTAGCTAAATCAGGACTTGTGTTTACTGGCAGTTCCAACTTTGACTCAAGCATTATGTTCAAGCCTGCAATACATTACACACAACTATAACAAACACAAAACTATAACAAACCTGACCTACCATGCAACAGGCTTAAAATCGTCATCATTAGCGATCGCTATTTTCAAAACTTGTACAATAAAAATAGAATCCAAGCTTAGATGAATCAACTACTTGAGAAAGCCTTTGTTGCTGCCGCCAAGTTGCCTCAAGATAGTCAAAACAGACTAGCACAACCATATTGCAAGAAATTGCCAACCAGCAGTCTACCAACCTAAAAAAGCCCCGTATGCTTAGCCCCGTTACCAAAGGTAGCAATTACACCGATACATCTATTAATCATGACACATTTCTATTAACCAACTGATGATTGAGGCATAGACTCTATTAAAGCTCTTAGCACTTTGTTAACGGCTTCGGGAGTAGTGAAAACCCTTGCCACATCTTCATCCAAAACCACAATATTTAATCTCTTAGCTTCACTACGGTTAGCAAAACGATTGGGCTTAGCTTTCTGATAATCAAAGCTATATTCAGGTAAAAGATCATCATCAGCATTTAATTGATTTTCAAAACTATTGCTGTTCATACTCTTCACGCTCTTTTCTAGTGGCTATACGGGCGCTAATAATCCGAATATTAGTGGAGCGTTCCGTAAAAGAAATAATCAATAATCTATTGCGTAGTGAGTGACCAATAATGATCTCTCTTAACTCATCAAAAGAATGTGCTTCATCATCAAAGATGACTGCCAGAGGATTATCAAATACTGTTTGAGCCTCCTCAAAGCTAACACCATGCTTTTTTAGATTGGCGATCGCTTTTACGTTATCCCACTAGCACTTCATAAATGCATTATAACCAACTATCGAATTATTCTGGAATAGTAGATAAAAAACAAGGGGCTTAAGCCCCTTGCCTTTTATTAAGTTAGCTGCCACCAATACGGGCGACATCGCGGGAATTGGCTTCAAAGGCGGCGTTGAGGGCATCATCACCACTCAAACCATCTTCCAAGGCTTCCTTAATCGCTTGCAATACCCGTTTGTAATCCTTGGGCATTACCTTCACGAATTTAGGAAGCATCGTATTCCAATCAGCGAGAACCTTCGCACCCTTCGCACTCTCCGTATAGTCAACATGCTGTTGAATCAACTGCTTCAGATCCTTGATTTCTTCGGGATCTTCGAGCTTTTCTAAGCCGACCATTGAGGTATTGCAACGGGTTGCGAAATCGCCAGACTCATCGAGAATGTAGCCAACACCGCCGCTCATACCTGCCGCAAAGTTCCGTCCAGTTAGGCCCAAGACGACCACCTTACCGCCAGTCATATATTCGCAACCATGATCGCCGATGCCTTCGACTACGGCATTTACGCCAGAGTTGCGGACTGCAAAGCGTTCGCCAGCGATACCGCGAATGTAGACTTCACCTTTGGTTGCGCCGTAGAGAGCAACGTTACCAGCGATTACATTCTCTTCCGCGACAAAAGTGGCAGCTTTGTCTGGATAGAGGATGATTTTACCGCCGCTTAGCCCTTTGCCGAGGTAGTCATTGGTATCGCCTTCGAGTTCCATCGTCACACCAGCAGGAACGAATGCGCCGAAGCTTTGACCAGCAGTACCTTGGAAATGTAGATGCACGGTGTCATCGGGCAATCCTTCCCAATGGCGCTTGGTGATTTCGTTGCCGAGGATTGTGCCGACAGCGCGATTGATGTTGCGGATGGGAAGTGTGGCTTCTACTGGTTCGCCGTCCACGATCGCAGCTTGACACAAATCCAACAACACAGTCATATCAAGGGATTTGTCCAAACCGTGATCTTGAGGGATTTGGCAATAGCGACCGACATCGGCTCCAACTTCGGGTTGGTAGAGAATCTTCGAGAAGTCTAAGCCCTTGAGTTTCCAATGCTCGACCGCTTGCTTGGCTTCTAGGACTTCAGTACGACCGACCATTTCATCAAGGGTGCGGAAACCAAGTTTCGCCATTAGTTCGCGGACTTCCATCGCGATGAAGGTCATGAAGTTGACAGTGTGGGCGGGATCGCCTGTGAACTTCTCGCGCAATTGCGGATCTTGGGTAGCGACACCGACGGGGCAGGTGTTGAGATGGCAGACGCGCATCATGATGCAGCCGAGGGTGACTAGGGGCGCGGTGGCAAAGCCGAACTCTTCGGCTCCTAGTAGGGCAGCGATGACGACATCACGACCAGTTTTCATCTGTCCATCGGTTTCGACAACGATACGACTGCGGAGGTTGTTGAGAACGAGAGTTTGATGGGTTTCCGCGAGTCCGAGTTCCCAAGGTAAGCCAGCGTGTTTGATCGAGGTTTGAGGTGATGCGCCAGTACCGCCATCGTAGCCAGAGATGAGAACCACGTCAGCATGGGCTTTAGATACGCCTGCGGCGATCGTGCCTACTCCCACTTCCGATACGAGCTTAACGCTGATACGGGCGGCGCGGTTGGCATTTTTGAGGTCATGGATCAACTCGGCGAGGTCTTCGATGGAGTAGATGTCATGGTGAGGAGGTGGTGAAATCAAGCCTACCCCTGGGGTGGAGTGGCGGACTTTGGCAATCCAAGGATAGACTTTCTTGCCAGGAAGTTGACCGCCTTCCCCTGGTTTTGCGCCTTGAGCCATTTTGATTTGCAGTTCTTTGGCTTGCGACAGATAAAGACTGGTCACGCCGAAACGTCCAGAAGCTACCTGTTTAATGGCGCTATTTTTGGAATCGCCTTGCTCGTTTGTCCATGTGTAGCGTTCGGGATCTTCGCCGCCTTCACCTGTGTTGGACTTGCCGCCGATGCGATTCATAGCGATCGCCAAAGCTTCATGGGCTTCTTGAGAAATGGAACCATAGCTCATCGCACCCGTTTTGAAGCGGCTCAAAATTGATTCAATGGGTTCCACTTCGTCAATAGAAATCGATTCACTCGATTTGAAATCGAGCAAGCCGCGCAGAGTGAAATGCTGCTGATTCTGTTCATTGACGAGAGCCGAATATTTTTTGAACAGTTCATAATTGCCATCGCGGACAGCTTTTTGCAAGGCATGAATCGCTTCAGGACTAAACAGGTGTGCTTCACCATCCTTACGCCATTGATAATCACCACCAACATCAAGGGTGTGACCACTGGCGGGGCGATCGGGGAATGCGTGAGTGTGCCGGGCGATCGCTTCTTTAGCGATAACTTCTAAATCTGCGCCTTCGATGCGGGAGGCTGTCCAAGTGAAGTATTTTTTGATCACATCTTGATTGAGTCCAACCGCTTCAAAGATTTGAGCGCCGCGATAGCTTTGGATTGTGGAAATACCAATTTTGGAAGCAACCTTGGTTACGCCTTTAGTTGCCGACTTGATGAAGTTCTTGCAAGCAGTTTTGAACTCAACATTTACCAAGAGACGTTGATCGATCATGTCTTTGATCGTTTCAAAGGCAAGATAGGGATTGATTGCGCCGCAACCATAGCCAATCAGGAGCGCGAAGTGATGGACTTCTCTAGGTTCGCCAGATTCGAGTACTAGACCGACTCTAGTACGGGTTCCTGTGCGGATGAGATGGTGATGTAATCCTGACACAGCGAGCAATGCAGGGATAGGCGCATTAGCAGGATCGACACCCCGATCGCTTAAAATCAAAATATTTACACCATCAGCGATCGCTTGATCTGCTTTAGCACAAATTTCGGCGATCGCTGATTCTAATCCCGATACACCAGATTTAGGATCGAATAGAGTCGAAAGAGTGACAGATTTAAAACCACCTTCGCTAATATGCTTCAACTTGGCTAGTTCAGCATCACTGAGGATTGGAGTTTTTAGTTCGATCAAGTGACAGCTTTCTGGTTCAGGCTTGAGCAAGTTCCGTTCAGCACCAATCGTAGTTTCCGCAGAAGTAATAATTTCTTCACGAATAGAATCAATCGGTGGATTCGTAACCTGTGCAAATAACTGCTGGAAGTAATCATAGAGCAGTTTAGAGCGATTAGATAGAATCGCTAAAGGCGTATCCGTTCCCATCGCACCGATCGCTTCCACGCCATCCCGCGCCATTGGCGTTAATAGCAAGCGCAAATCCTCAAAGGAATAGCCGAACGCCATTTGACGCTGGGTTAGGGGAATCGCTTCAGGTTCAGATGCTTCAGCATCCTTGAGATTAGCGATGTCCACCATGTGCTGATTAATCCATTCACGATATGGATGTTCAGTCGCAACTTGATGCTTGATTTCTTCATCAGCAACAATTCGCCCTTCTTCCATATTCACAAGGAACATCCGCCCTGGTTGCAAGCGACCCTTCGATTCAATCATTTCAGGTGCAATATTCAATACACCCGCTTCTGAAGCGAAGATTACCAAATCATCCTTGGTGACGTAATAGCGCGAAGGGCGCAAGCCGTTGCGATCCAACACAGCACCGATCATTGTGCCATCGGTGAAGGCGATCGAGGCAGGGCCATCCCAAGGCTCCATCAAACAGGAATGATATTCGTAAAAGGCTTTCTTCTCATCACTCATGGACTCATGGGCTGTCCAAGGCTCAGGAATCATCATCATCACGGCATGAGGCAGCGATCGCCCTGCGAGTACCAACAATTCCAAAGCATTATCAAAAATCGTGGAGTCACTACCCTCGATGTTAATTACGGGCTTGATCTTCGAGATATCTTCACCAAACAAATCCGACTCAAACATCGACTGCCGCGCAATCATCCAGTTAGTATTGCCGCGCAAAGTATTAATTTCGCCATTGTGGGCAATGTAACGGTAAGGGTGCGATCGCTCCCAGCTAGGGAAAGTATTCGTACTAAAGCGCGAGTGAACTAATGCTAGAGCGCTTTCCATGTCGGGATCACGCAAATCAGCTGCGTAATACAAGCCCACCTGAGCTGTCATCAACATCCCTTTATAAACGATGGTACGACAGGAAAGGCTAGAGGGATACCAATAGGCATCGATATTGGAGGCGCGAATTGCGGTGTGGGCAAGTTTACGAATTACAAATAACTTGCGATCGAAGCCTAGGTCATCGGCAAGATCGGGCGATCGCAAAATAAATACTTGCTGCATGAATGGCTCGCTCGATTGTGCCGTCGCTCCTAAAGAGGAATTATCGGTGGGGACATCGCGCCAACCTAAAACTTTTAAACCTTCAGACTCAACCAGCTTTTCAAAAGCCTGTCTGCCATGCTTACGAGTTTCTGCGTCTGGGGAGGCGTAAACCATGCCCACACCATATTGACCGACCACTGGCAAGGTAATATTTGCTGCTGCTGCCACTTTTACCAAAAATTTATGGGGGATCTGCATCAAAATCCCAGCACCGTCACCCGTATTTGTCTCGCAACCGCACGCGCCGCGATGTTCCAAGTTCTCTAAGATCGTTAGCCCTTGCTCAACGATCGCATGGGACTTTTTTCCTGATTTATGGACGATAAAGCCGACCCCACATGCGTCATGTTCAAATTGGGGATCGTACAAACCTTGTTTTACGGGCAGTGCGTTGCTATTCATCATGGACTGAAAGGGATGTTGTTAAAGAACTATTATGTGAGCTTTATCATAATCGGGTAGTTACGATCGCTACCTTGGATTGTACTAATAAATCTCTGCCTTAGGTAGGATGTTTTAAGGAATTGATCATCTATTGAGTAGATCAAATGATGCTCAGAGCCGTTTTTGTTGCCCTTGCTACGAAACCAAACAAGTTAAAATTGTCTCGAACTAGCCATAAGGAATTCATTGATGCTGAGCTAATAAATCTGAGCAAATAGGCGCAGACACATACTTTTAAGTGATGATCGCTTTATTATGGGGAATATCTAGCTTTTTATACGCAGCTTTTGTATGACTGCTCCAGCCAGTAGAGATCCCAAATCCCAACGCGATCGCCAGATGTCTCTCAAGATATTGCTGATTGTTCCTTTCGTGACGCAAGTGATTTTGGCGGTGGGGATTAC
>JANNDZ010000492.1:0-5155 GCA_031378395.1 Pseudanabaena sp. OTE_75_metabat_487_sub | reverse complement strand
ACTGTTCGCCCTTCTTTCTCTGCAACATCTTCCATCTTACCCAAGCACTTCTTCTGAAACTGAGCATCTCCTACTGCTAAGACTTCATCAACAATCAAAATCTCTGGCTCTAGATGTGCCGCTACCGCAAACGCTAAGCGGACATACATTCCTGAAGAATAACGCTTAACTGGTGTATCTAAAAACTTTTCTACTTCTGCAAAGGCAACTATTTCGTCAAATTTTTTCTTGATTTCAGATCTAGCCATTCCCAAAATTGCGCCATTGAGATAAATATTTTCGCGACCAGTTAATTCTGGATGGAAACCTGTACCGACTTCTAGGAGACTAGCGACTCTACCTTTAATGGAAATTTTGCCAGAGGTGGGTTCGGTGATGCGGCTGAGAATTTTGAGGAGGGTGGATTTGCCTGCGCCGTTGCGTCCGATGATGCCAACTCGATCGCCTTGCTTAATTTCAAAAGATACATCTTTGAGCGCCCAGAATTCTTCACTAAGATCATCAAGGTTTGCTTTGCGATCGCTGGTCAATCCTTGCCAAAGAGACTTTGCCCCATTAGTGAGCACATCGCGGAATGACGTATAGCGTTCTTGCTTTTGGTGACCAATAATGTACTTTTTACTTAGATTTTCGACCCGAATTGCCACATCAGACATTTTATAAGTCCTTAAATCGTATCGCCAAGGATTGCTCATAATAGCATCGGTCTGAAAATTATGTAGATAGTTATCTTCTGCTTTCAGGGCAACCGCATAAAAAATCAAAGGTTAAGGAGATGATTTAGATAAGCCAGATCCCAAGCCGCCTTATTACGTTTCGTCCGCATACTGAACTTAGACGACTTATAGCGACTTAGGAGATTAAGAGCAAAGTGGCTTAACACAGTCATATTTTCATGAGAATGATCTTTGCGAATACGTGAAGCATCTTCGTGAAAAGAGACATCCAAGACCCAATGTTATGAATTTTCAATCGAGCAATGAGTACGAACAGCATTAGCAATGAGAGGAGCATTACAGGGCAAGCTAGAAATGTAGTAGCGATTCTCAGTGGCGACTTTACCATTGATTCTGCGCTCACTCTGTACTAAGGCAATAGTTTGTAAATCAGACCATAAAGTCAATTGTACAAGGTAATCCAAGTTAGATAAAGTCCAACAACGCCGAACTTCTAACCCACATGCCGCTCGTAATTGAAGCCTAAAAATATTTACAACGAGACAATGAGGGTTTTAGCGATTTTCTGGGGAATTAACGAGAATTACTACTATTGATAATATCAAGAAAGTGATATTATCAATAGTAGTAATTCCAAAATACTTACTGTATAAGGATTTGTTTTCTAAATATTTTTTCAGTAAAATAAGAGCGGAATGTGGGTAGTAAGATGTATTCCTTCCCTCGATTATCTCGTGGGTCTTCTGCTCCTTCAAAGTGTCTTAGAAAAATTACTTCGATAGGGTTATTCATTGCTGCTTTACTTTTGTTATTTTCTCCTAATTTTATTCACTTTCTTATGCGGTTGCCGTGTAATAAATCCCCACCTTTGCGTGTATCTTTTAAGACTGTTAATCGAAAATAATAATAAACGTATAAATTTTTTCTTCATAGATTTGAATAGACCTAATGGATCAGTAACTAATCTTTTTAAGCGATTATTCCAAGGATATAGATAATTATTCTTAAATTCTCTTAATGAATAAAGTTTTTGAGAATATCTCTCCATTTTCCGAATTTTCTTCCAGTCTATAATATTGGGTACTATTTTTTGATAAACAGTTGCATGGCTTCCTTCACATAAACCTATTTTTCTAAGCCCCATAACTTTGGTAAATTCATCAAAACTGTAGCGAAAATGAAATGTTGAAGGCAAATGACATTTAATAACTGGATAGAAGCAATTAGCAATTATTAGATGACCATTTACTTCTACAGACTCTATCATTTGCCATAAAAGTTCAAGTGGATCAGGAACATGCTCTAATACATCAGTACTTACTAGAAAATCATATTTATCGTTAAGATGAGCAACAAAATTTATTGCTGGATAAGAACTACATTGTAAGACAACGAAATCACTAGGATAAGGCTCATAAACATTAATTTTAATTAGATTAGACTTGCTAGCAATCATGCGAGCTAGAGTCCCAAATCCGCCACCAAAATCTAAAACCTTCCCATTTACATTATTTGACTGTTGAACGATCCAATCAGATATAACATGACGATGTTGTAAAGATAGTTCGTGTTGTTCAAGAAAAAATCCATTAAGCAACCAAATTGGATGTTTGTAAAAAGCAGTTATCTTCTCTTGATCTAAGTCTTTATTATCACAACCTAGGTCGTCCCATACTTGATCCATTAATTGCCATATTTGATGGAGATTAATATTACTATCTGGTAGAGTATGAAGCAATTTTTGAATTTCCCTATAATCTTCAGAAGCTAAGGTATCGCTAATTTTCATGAATTCTTTTGGGTTAGTAATCTAAGTTAATTTATGATTTAGATTACTAATTAATTATTAGATCTAGTTTTTTGAAGTACTGAAGAATAAAGACCAATAGGATCGATAAACAGGCGGATAATTCTGCTTTTAGTTTTTGAAAGATGAGAACGCAGTTTACTAGTAAAAGTATTAGCTTCTCTTAAGGCTTTGCCGCCAAAATGATTATCGAAAGTATACTCATCAGCAACACGATCGCGTATTAGAAAAGATGGATGATAAATTTTACCAATATCTTTAACTAGTAAATTAGCAAACTTTGAATTTCCTGTAATATGAGTCCCATCATTACGAAAGCCAATATTTGAGACTAAGTTAACATTTGGCAATACTGTTAGCCCACTATTTTGCCAGCAGGTAAGAGTCCAAGCATAATCCCAAGTATTGGGAATACCAACTTTAACTAGTTTCTCAAATATATCATGCCAATATCTTATTTCTAATTCGCTATCTAAAATACTGCTCAGATACTGACCATCTCTAACAGTTTGCCAGTTCGATAGATTATAGTCATAGCTTTTCCAAGCTCTCCGCCAACTTGCCCATCCCCAACAGTGGTTATAGTTAGAGAAATAGTAGCTACCATTGCCACGCCATTGTTCATCTTGGAAGTTGTCGCCGCTAATGCACCAGATTCGTTCATCTTCGCGATAATATTCTAGCAACTCTTGACAATATCTAAAAAAAGAAGGATGAGGTAAGCAATCATCTTCTAAAATAATTGCCTCTTCAACATGCTCAAATACCCAATCCAATCCGCTACTTATCCGCATACGACAGCCTAGATTTTCGCCTGCATAGTTTCTTAGTACTTCACAATCCCAATCAACTGATTCGGTTACGGCACGAGCTTGCTGACATAATATTGATTCTGACTCATTGCAAGCTCCATCAGCTATAACTAAAAGCTTTTTGGGTTGTGCTTGACGAATTGCTTCAAAAACTTGAGATGTTAGATCGGGACGACGAAAGATTAAAAAAGCGATCGGGATATCACAAGACATAGATTTTCTTAGAGATGGAGATGTACTTTTTTCATGGAATTAAATCCCATACCAGCAAAGTGACAAAAATAAGAATTATTAAATGCTGAGTTTAAGCATTGTTGTTCGTACAAATATTCTTGAGAATCTTCCAACATAGTCAAGTTCTTACTAAATTTACTGTAGTAAATATATAATCTCTTAACAAACTTGTGTACAAGTAAGCTTGATGGCTTTACACCTATTAAAAATGAATAATGCGTTGCTAGATATTGTAGAACAATCGCGTTAAATTCATATGGCAACCAAGTCGTTTGACTTTGAGAAATTATTTCATAAGAAAGTGGTCTCATCTCATAATTCCATTCACTCCCGCCTTTATCTTCGTATTTGTAATAAACTTCTTTAAATAATTCTGAGTGGTAGTTTGGTGAAGCTACAAATACTCCAGTTTGAAAAACTTCATCAATATTAGTTTCAATACCGTAGTTCCTATAGAAAAGTTGTGGAGTTAAGTTGTTTATGTACTGTATTTCTTTTTTGTCCCATTGCTCGTAAAGTTGTTGAAGTAGACAAAGATATATGTTTTTTGTTGGATATGCAAAATCTTGAACGCCGCCAATACTATCCTCTGGCACAAAACTACATATGCATGGAGCTACTGAGTTGTTAATTAGGATATCTGCATCAATCCATACAACTTGTCGATAATTTTTAACTTCAGGTTGTAAGAGAACTAGACATTTCTGCCATGCTGGAGATCTCTTGCTTGCACGAGTAGCTGTATCTAGTGGCTTATCAAATACTATCAAATCATAATCATACTTACTAGCATAATCCTTCCAATTTTTGTAGCACAATTCTGTCCAAGATGTTTTAAAATTCTTACCTATTACTAATGTCACTATACACTTTGTGTTTTTCATAGTTATGATTTAAGAAATCACTGATTTAAACTGGTCGTCCATTTAGATCTAACTAGAGATTTACAATGACTTGGAAGCCCAATACTACCGTTTCCAAAAAAATCTCCACCTTCTACTTTTATAGATACAGCATCTTCAATATAATCTAAAATCTCTATATCTGCATCTGACAAGAATATAGAAAATCTATACGAACCAATTGCTAAAGGCAAATTAGTTATTCCACAGTAAATAAAGCCTTTATGAGGTTCTGAAATAATAATGCTTTTTTCAAAATTATTACGTAGAATTATTACTGTATTTCCTTTCTCATCTACTATATCTAAACTAACAATAATATCTTTAATAAATATTCCTGTATTATTGGAGTAACCAATCTCAAAATAATAATCTTCTCCTGACTGTAAAGAGGTTACTTGAACATGTTTACTGTTAAATATTTTGAGACTAACTGCTTTCAGTTTACCCGTTCCACTACGATCTTTCCTTTCTCCCAAAGATATATTTTCCCTAAAACTGTATGCTTTTTCAAGGTATACTCTAACAGCTTCATAAGATGTAGTATCTATAGAAAGTTTGCCTGACTCAAGCAAAATACCTCTAGCACAAAGATTTTCCACCGCAGACATTTGATGGCTAACGAATAACACTGTTCGCCCTTCTTTCTCTGCAACATCTTCCATCTTACCCAAGCACTTCTTCTGAAACTGAGCATCTCCTACTGCTAAGACTTCATCAACA
>JANNDZ010000491.1:0-3932 GCA_031378395.1 Pseudanabaena sp. OTE_75_metabat_487_sub | reverse complement strand
TGATCTTTTAACTGCTTCTGGATTTGATGTCATGGAAGAAAAGAAACAGAAACTAGGAGCTTTCTGGGGGATTATGGTTGCTACAGGTTCCCTGAGTTAGATTCGCAAAAATCTACTGTCTTGGGGCATACATGATGATCAACACTCCTAAAAAAGCAATCCAAGCACCAATTAGGTCAAATCTGTCAGGGACAACCTGATCGACAAGCCACCCCCAAGAGATCGATAACATAATGAAGATTCCCCCGTAGGCTGCATACACTCTGCCAAAATTTGCAGTTTGCAAAGTGGGAAGAACCGCATATAAAGCTAATACAAGCATTCCTAAAACCGCCAGCCAAATACTTTTGCCTTCTCGTAACCACAGCCAAAACAAATAACCACCGCCGATTTCACATAATCCTGCCAAGACGAATAAAAGTAGGGACTGAATCATAAATATTTTCTTTTACAAAGTTTGTTTTTCTGATTATCAACTATAGTAAATTGAATTATGAAACGATTATGAAATGGTAAATCTAAAATGACGATGACAGAGAAACTCCCCAGTTTGCCAGAGGTTCATCGCACGATCACCATTCCTGATAAAGGCTTTTGGCGAAAGATGATGGCTTATGCTGGACCTGGATACTTAGTGTCAGTCGGCTATATGGACCCTGGCAACTGGGCAACCGATATTGCTGGCGGTTCAAAATTTGGCTACATATTACTCAGTGTGATTTTGTTATCAAATTTGATGGCAATCTTGCTGCAATCATTGTGTGTGCGTCTAGGTGTGGCAACAGGGCGCGATCTGGCTCAGAGTTGTCGAGATTATTTTAGTCCGCGTGTAAACTTTGGGCTATGGGTGCTATGCGAGATTGCGATCTCTGCTTGTGACTTAGCCGAACTATTAGGAAGCGCGATCGCCCTACAACTTTTGTTTGGCATTCCCCTAGTCTGGGGAGTATGCATCATGGCGCTAGATGTGATCGTAGTGCTGCTCTTGCAAAGTAAGGGATTTCGCTACATCGAAGCTTTGGTGATTACCCTCGTGGCAACGATCGCTGGCTGTTTTACTGCCGAGATTATTTTTTCGCGCCCTGATGTGGGCGGCATTCTGATGGGATTTGTGCCTAATCATCAAATTGTGCAGAACTTGCCAATGCTCTATATCGCTGTGGGCATTTTGGGAGCAACCGTGATGCCACACAATCTTTATTTGCATTCAGCAATTGTCCAAACTCGCGCATGGCAACCAACTCCAGAGAAAAAATGGGAAGCAATTAAATTTGGCACAATCGATTCAACTGTGGCTTTGTCATTAGCACTATTTATTAACGCCGCCATTCTGATTGTGGCGGCGGCAACGTTTCATTTTTCGGGAAATCAAGATGTTGCCGAAATTCAGGATGCTTATAAATTGTTGTCGCCTTTGCTAGGGGTGAGTGCGGCGAGTGCAATTTTTGGCTTTGCGCTCTTAGCGTCTGGACAAAGTTCGACTTTGACCGCAACTATGGCAGGTCAAATCGTGATGGAAGGTTTTTTGAACTTGCGACTTCCACCTTGGCTACGGCGGTTGCTAACTCGACTAATCGCGATTGTTCCTGCATTAATTGCGATCATTTTCTTTGGTGAGCAAAGTACAGGTCAGCTATTGGTATTTAGTCAAGTGATTTTGAGTTTACAGCTTTCATTTGCAGTGATCCCACTGATCATGTTTACTAGCGATCTCCGACTCATGGGTGAGTTTGTCAATCCGCGTTGGCTAAAGGTATTAGCTAGTGCTGTTGCAGTTATCATTGTGAGTCTGAATGTTTGGCTGCTGGTGCAAACGGCTATAGGATGGTTGAAATAAAGAAAAGCTTCGCAACGCGAGGCTTTTCTTTATTCTTTATTGATATTGCCAGTCCTTACCCAGCCTTCTTCCTTGGTGTTTTCGTTTCTTACAAAGACCCATTCGCGATCGGGGGTTTCTTTAATTACAGCAACTTTAGTATTGAAGTCTGCACCACCAACATTGCGAGCAGCCTGATTTGGATCGGCACGAAATACTAGACCAATGCTGGCATTGACTTTACCTTGATACTTTGCATCAGTGGGTTTTGGCTTAGCTTTGACCGTGGGCTGAGGAATTGGTTGCACTTTAATCTCAGCGATCGGCGATTTTGGCACAGGTGCAGCTTTGAGATCATTAGAAAAAATAGGTCTTTGTGGATTCTTCCTATAGGGCACAATAACGTAATACCAGCCCATCGCCGCAATTGCCCCTATTAATCCTAGGCTGAAAGCTAAACTTGTAGTTGATTTTGCAGTCTCTGGAAATCTCATTCGATCATACCTATCACTATCAAATCACTTACAAAATAGGCTAGCGATTTTATAAATTTACATACCACGCTTCGCGTTTTAGAGAAAACCAGTATATTTGTTGAAATCAGCTTTGCAACATTTTTAAACAATATATTTGGGATTTTTCAGTAGCTAAATAAGGCAGTAATATTTATCAAATCTCAATCTAACCAAAATTGGTGATTGGTTGAATAGATTACCCTAAGTTCTCCAGATTTAATAGAAATTTTTCAAGCAAAAAAAAGATGGAGCGAAAAGCACTCCATCTTTTTTTAGATAATGGTTTCTAAACCGATCGCACCGTCACTACTGACCCACGCAATTTGGCGAATACCACGCGATCGCGCATGTTCGCGGACAGCATTCTCACCTCGAAATTCTAGTTCTAGCTCGATCGCCTCAATATCTGAATCTTGGCGTAATAAAGCGGCATGAGCAAAGGCAGCTTGCATAGCGTCGGTAGTTTTTGCGACCACTAGGCAGTTAGAAGTGGCGAGAGTTTTCGGTAAGCGTGATTGTAAAGCTTGCTGTAAATCTTCAAGGTTGAGGCAAAAGCCAATACTGGGGTAGCTGACATTTTGAGGATGGTAGACACCAAGCAGGCGATCATATCGTCCGCCTTGAGCGACCACATAATTATTACAAGCAACCTCAAACACGATGCCTGTGTAATAGTCGAAGGTTTGCATAAAGCTAAGATCGAGAATTAGGCGATCGCCTGAAGTTAGTCCCGTACTTTCCCAGAGATCGATCAAAGACTTGAGGTAATTAATTTCGCCCGTCAGTCCCGATGTCCATGCACTATTTGACAAGCGACTCAGCACATCTTTGGGCTTGCCGCGCAGATCAATCAGTTCGAGAGCATAGCCTTTGACATCGGCGGGTAAGTCCATCTCTGTCAGGGCAATGCGATCGAGGCTAGCGAGACATTGCCGTACTTTGGCACGATATTGCTCTGGCAGTAGGTCTAGTAATGCACCCGTCAGTCTGGCATCACCAAGAATAATCTGCCAATCTTGCAGTTCTACGCGATCGAGGCTTTCGGCTAGGAGCATCAAGATTTCGCCATCGGCTAGTAAGCCTGACGCACCCAATAGTTCTACACCTGCTTGAAAGGATTCCTCTGAGGTGTTATTGGCTCTGCGGCGAAATACATTGGCGTTGTAATAGAGTCTCTGAGGACAGGTTGCTACATTTCCGCCCAAACGGGCAGCATAGGCACGGGCGATCGAAGCGGTAAATTCGGGGCGTAGTCCTAAAATTTCGATGCTGCTGCTATGCAGTTGAATCACAGATTCTGGGTTAACGGCTCCACCTGCGGTAAGCGATCGCAGATGCTCGACGGTAGGGGTAATGATGCGTTGATAGCCCCATGATTGAAAAACTTGTTGAATACGGCTCTCGATCCAACGCTTTTGAGCAACGTCTAGGGGAAGTAAGTCTTTTGCGCCAGTCGGCAGTTGATGCACCATACAGTTCTCTCAGTCTTCGTCTGTTATCGTACCGTGAATCACTGCCGATCAAACGCATTTACAGCGCTTTGCGCTCAAACCCAAACCAAGAAAATTTTTGAAAGTGTTGCTTTGCAACACTTTCAAAAA
>JANNDZ010000604.1:0-3596 GCA_031378395.1 Pseudanabaena sp. OTE_75_metabat_487_sub | reverse complement strand
TAGGTAAGTGACTTTGCATTAAGGGCAAATCATCATGATTACCTGCTAAACAATAAGCATGAATACCAAATTTATCCAGCGATCGGCGCAAACGATTGTAGGAAGCAGCAGTACCATCTTGAGTTAAATCCCCCGTCAAAAGCAATAAATCTGTCTGTGGTAAAGTTCTTTTTATATCAGTTAAAACTTCTTGGAAAGAAGCCTCAGTCTGAATACCCACCAGAGAACTTTCGATATCTTCAAACAAATGAATATCTGTTAACTGTGCAATAGAAACGAAACTATCGTAATTCATTGTATTTTTCATACTACCTAGCTCGTCTAAAAAAGCATTGAGTAGCAACTATTTATTTCCATACCAATCTCTTAATTAGAGAAATCATTAACTGATCAGCCCATAGAGCAGTTAATTAGACTTATAGACTGTTTTGATATTTAACTCTTTTTGGAAATATTTTGAGAATACTTTCGGATATTATCAAAAAAGTGGAGTCAAAAAGCATATCTATCCCTACTAACCTATGATATCTGTAGTCGGTGCAATGTGATTTGTATCACAGCCCATTTAATTTTATGCACTTTGGCAAGTCACGTACTTATAACGATCCAATTCACGGCGCGATCACTCTTGATAGTAACGATCGCACTGAAGCTTTATTGATTCAATTGATTGATACACCTGAATTTCAGCGGTTGAGACGAATTCGTCAGCTAGATATTGCTTACTTTACATTTCATGGCGCTGAGGGTTCGCGATTCACGCATTCTCTGGGGGTAATGGCTTTAACTCGTCGTGCTTTTGATGTGATCGCCACTAAATATCCATACCTAGCAATCCATCGGACATTGCTATTAGTAGCGGCTCTGCTCCATGATCTTGGACATGGGCCATATAGTCATGCATCGGAAGAAGTTTTTGGGAGCAATCATGAAATATGGACTCTGAGATTGCTAAAGTTCAGCAAAATTGCTGAGGTTCTGAATAGTTACTCGGCCGAATTAATTGTGGATTTAGAAAGAGTATTTACAAAAAAATATTCCGTGCCATTTATTTATCAGCTAATTTCTAGTCAAATCGATTGCGATCGCCTTGACTATTTAGAACGAGATAGTTATTTCACTGGTGCTAAGTATGGGCAGTTAGATCTTGATCGGATTCTACTGGCTCTGCGTTTTGATCCAATTTCTCAAAACTTAGTCATTGGTCGTAAGGGAATGGTGGCGATCGAGCATTATTTGACAGTGCGCTACTTTATGTATTTGCAAGTCTATAACCATCCCAAAAACTTAGCGGCAAGATTTTTATTGGAAAGAATATTTCGCAGAGCCAAAGTCTTAATCGGGACGGATGACCAAGATCAAATATTTAGCGATCGCACGATGACAGCTTGGCTAACCAAAGAGCCTCAATCTCTGACTTGTGAAGAATATTTTGCTTCCGATGACATAGTTTTTGCTTATCACATCCATCGATGGCGTGATAGTAGCGATCGCACGCTTGCGGATTTAAGTCGCCGCTTTTTAGATCGCGATTTATTCAGAGCTACGGATATTTCGCATTTAGATGACATTCAGCAACAAGAGAGCCTCGATAGTTGGCGCGAGAAATTGATTTCTCAAGGACTAGAACCTAAATACTACTGTGGTATCAGAGTCTCACGGACTAAGGGCTATAGCATTTATAAGCAGGGGATTAATGTCCAGACCGAGCAAGGGTTACAAGATATTGCGCGGTTATCGACACTAGTACAGGCGATCGTCCAGCCAATTCAAAGAGCATGGCTATTGCATCCATAAGCAAAAAATGGGCTGGCAAAGCCTACTCATTTTTTACTCAACCTTGCCTACTAGCCAGTAGGTAATCATTTCGCCTTTCCCTTTAACTGAAATCAAGCCGCGTTTCTCAAAATTAAATTGATCATGTAAACGGGAGTATGTCTCTTCTGTAACCTGAATAGCTTTTGCCGCACCTAATGATTCCATTCGACTGGCAACGTTGACCGTATCGCCCCATAGATCGTAAATAAATTTCTTCGTTCCAATCACGCCAGCAATTACTGGTCCTGAATTAATGCCAATCCGTATCGCAATTTGGACACCTTCCCGTGATTTAACTTGAGAGATAGCCTTTTGCATATCGAGAGCCATACTGGCGATCGCAGCGGCATGATCGGCTCTTGGCTCAGGCAATCCACTCACTACCATATAGGCATCACCAATGGTTTTAATTTTTTCGAGTTTGTAATGATCACACAAATGATCAAACATCGAAAAAATACGATTAAGTAGACCGACCAGTTGTACTGGTGACATGTGACTGGAGAGTTCAGTGAAACCAACAATATCTGCAAACAAAACTGATACTTCCTCAAAGCCATCCGCCATAGAGGCCCGACTATGCTTGAGTCTTTTGGCAATTTTTTCAGGCAACATATTCAGTAATAAACGCTCAGAACGCTCTTGTTCAGCGCGGAGTTCTTGTAATATGCAAATGCGTTCTGTCACATCGCGAAAATACCAGACCATCCCATAAAATTTGCCCTCAGGAGAATGTACCTGTCCTGAATAGCAATCAATCACGCGGTGATCGGCAAGATAAATCTCTCGTTGGGTATACTTTTCAGCAGAATCATAGGCATTTTCAAGAGCCTCAACTAATCCATCTGGTAATTGAAGATGATGTTGCAATAGGCTGAGTAATCCTCCGTACTCTACAGATTGCAAAACCGAGTCAGGAATTTGCCATAATTCACAAAATTGATTGTTATAGCTAACAATACGTCCTTGCTCGTCTACTGCCAAAACTCCATCAAATGAAGTTTCACGCTGAGCCTTTAGAAGTGAGTTGCTACGCTGTAAGGCTTCTTCAAATTCTTTGCGCTGAGTAATGCTTGATAATTCACGCGATCGCACAAGTGAAATTGCTATTTGTTGGGCTAGCGATCGCAAGACTTGTAAGTAATCAATTTGGAGAAGTTGAGTGCTGGAGCTATCCTCCAAATAAATTGCTCCCAACAATTCTCCTGCCTCGCATAGAGGTATACATAACCCTGCTTGAGGAGAATGAGCCAACCAATAGGGATCATCAGCAAAATTCGGATCAGAATTATCTTGATTCCAGATTGTTTCTATGCAGTTGTCTAAGGTATAGCGCACCATCAACATCGGCAAACTAAAAGGAGCAGCACATGCAAGAGATAGTCGTTGACCTATCTCTAAATTTGGCATTTGTTCAGAGGTAATAGCAGCGATCGTAAACTCTTTGTTGTCCGCTAAAATGACAACACCAGACTGAGCTTTTGAGAGATTTAATAGTACAGAAAGACTGGTTTCAACAAGCTTGTCAACATTTAACTGTCGTGAAATGTCATGTGCTGCTTGGAATACAGCGACAAGATTAACTTGTGACTGATTGGCATTGTTTGTTGCGCTCATCAATTTCATCTATCACTAAATTTTGAGGGCGAATAATTGATCTGCGATCGTATTGAAAACAATGACATATATCAATCAGAGCCTGAAAAACTTGCTCAACCGTAACCCAAATTATCAATTTGTAGCATCAGGCATTTTACTGAACATCTTGCCCAAAAAAG
>JANNDZ010000450.1:0-3664 GCA_031378395.1 Pseudanabaena sp. OTE_75_metabat_487_sub | reverse complement strand
ATTACTCGTTCTCTCAAATCTTGTGAGTATGGTTTTCCTTTTTGCATTTTCTCTCCATTTTAACTTGCTCTGTCTCATCTGAAAATCGCTATACATCAAATTCTGGTCACACCCTCAATGAATCTGCTTGTCAATGTCGATTGAAAGGGGAAAGCTATGATGAAGATCTCATGTTGCCATTGCTGTTGGAGGCAAATCGCAGGACGGAAATTTATTCTCTATATTTCAATAAACTGATTTTAAGCTACCTGTTCGGTGAGTATGCTGCTGCTGTTGAGAATGCTGAGCTTGCTGCTCAATATCTGGATGGAGTCAGATCTAGGGCAGTGGTTCCTTGTTTTTATTTTTACGAATCTCTCAGCAAGTTGGCAATTTATTCTATCTCGTCATTTGTAGAACAGTCGAAAATTATTCAACAGGTCACCATTAACCAAAAGAAAATGGCTGAATGGGCTAGACTTTCTCCAGCGAATTATCGGCATAAATTTTGTCTTATTGCCGCCGAGCAATATCGAGTACTTGGCAATAAAGCAGATGCTATTGACTATTACGATCGCGCGATTGCTGGAGCCAGAGAGAACCAATTTCTTAACGAAGAGAGCATAGCTAACGAACTCGCTGCCAAATTTTATCTTGACTGGGGAAAAGAAAAAGTTGCCGCAGTATATATGCAGGAAGCCTACTACTGTTACGAACGTTGGGGCGCGATCGCGAAAGTTGCCGAATTAGAAAGGCATTATCCACAGATCCTCTTCCCTATTCTTCAGAAAATCCACCCCTCTAGTTCTATCCCAAAAACTTTTAGCTACTCATCTGGTAGTGATTCTAAATCTCTAGATCTAGAGACGCTTCTCAGGGCATCTCAAGCGATTTCTGAAGAGATAGAAATTGACAACCTTTTGATAACTCTCTTAAATATCGCGATCACTAACGCTGGTGCAGATAAATGCGTCTTACTGTTGCAATCAGAGAATGAATTGCAAATTGTCGCCCTAGTGGAATCTGGACAACCCTCACAAATCCTTTCATCTCCGATACCTTTAGCATTAAGCGAAGATGTAGCAATTGGCTTGGTAAATCAGGTCAAGCGCAGTTTGGAACCATTAGTTTTGAGTGATGCGCGACAAGATGATCAGTTTGCTAGCGATCGCTACAAACTCAAATATCGACCTAAAAGTGTTCTTTGTATTCCCATCCTGAAACAAGGGAAATTGATAGGGGTTTTATATCTAGAAAATAGTTTGACCGTGGGGGCGTTTACAAGCAATCGCCTTGAAGTCTTAAATCTAATTTGCTCCCAAGCCGCGATTTCCATCGAAAATGCTCGACTCTATCAAACGTTGCACCAGAGTGAAAATAAGTTTCGAGCCTTTGTGGAAAATGTTAACGACATTATCTATGCCGTTACACTAGAGGGAACCTTTAGCTATCTATCTCCCCAATTTAAAGACATGCTGGGCTACGATGTTAGCGAATTTTTGAATCAGTCCTTTGGTGGATTAACCCATCTAGATGATACCCCCGCCATAATTGCCTCGAACCAAAAACTCTTTGAAACTGGACAGAAACAATCTGGGCTGGAGTTTCGGGTCAAACATAAGAATAGTGAATGGGTATGGATTACTTGTAATAATGCCCCGATCTTTGATGACCAAGGTAGTGTGATTGGGTTGCGTGGCATTGCACGAGATATTAGCGAAAGAAAGCGACTGGAATTCGAGCATCAACAAACTGAAGTCGCTCTAGCTGAAAGTGAATCTAAATTTAGAAGATTAGTGGAAGGAGCCAATGACATGATTTGGTCTGCACAGGCAGACAGCACTTTGACTTATCTCTCTCCCCAATTCCAGACTATGTTTGGACTATCTCCATCTGAATGGGTAGGAGAATCCTTTGCGAAATTAATCCATCCCGACGACTTGGAAGAGACCGTTACTTTAGCTAAATTTTCGCTAGAGCGATTAGAAAACTTGCAAAACATAGAGTTTCGTCATTTATGTCGAGACGGGAGTTATCTATGGGTAACAGTGAACATAACTCCCGTCGCTGATAATGAAGGTACAGCGATTGGGCTACAAGGCATTATTCGGGATATTAGCGATCAAAAACAAGTCGAACTCATGTTACAAAGGCAACTAATAGCCGTTGAGGCTTCCTTGGATGGCATCGCCATCCTCCAGAATGATAATTACATTTACATAAATGAAGCCCACGCTCAAATCTTTGGCTACGACTCACCCTCAGAGTTGCTTCCCAAAACTTGGCGCGAACTGTATACATCTGAAGAGATCTGCAAGTTTGAACAAGATGTATTTCCAGTCTTGATGGAGGAAAAGCAATGGCGTGGCGAAGCGATCGCAAAACGCAAAGATGGTACAACTTTTAACGAAGAATTGTCACTTGTTATTTCTGAGAATGGCGATCTGATCTGTGTCTGTCGTGATATTAGCGATCGCAAAGCTGCCGAAGCACAACTGCAATTGCAAGCGCAACAACTTGAAAAGTATACCCAGACTTTAGAACAAAAAGTTAAAGAACGTACCCAAGAACTTTCCCAAACCTTAACAAACCTCCAAACTACTCAAGCAGAACTGATTCATTCCGAAAAGATGGCAGTATTAGGACAACTCACTGCTAGTATTGCCCATGAAATCAACACTCCATTAGGGGTAATTCGCGCCGCAGCTAGTAATATTGTGTCAGGCTTTAATAAATCTCTTCAGAAGCTTCCAGAACTGCTTCAGAGTCTTTCACCTCAACAGCAAGAAGTATTTCTCGACTTAGTAAATACATCCCTACAAAATCAACAGACTCTCTCTACTAAAGAGGAACGAAAACTGCGACAACATTTTGAAATGGCTCTTGAAGCTAATGGTATTAGCAATTTCCACAACATTGCTATGCAGCTTACCCTACTACGAACGGTACAAGACTTGAGTCACTATCAATCGATCCTGCAATCTCCCAACTGCGATGAAATTTTGCAGGTGGCTTACAGCATGGTACTGCAATATCAAAGCATCAACAACATCCAGCAGGAAGTTGATCGAGCCGCTAAAATCGTCTTTGCGCTCAAAACCTATAGCCATCAAAGTCAGGCAGAAGAGAAAAGCCTTATCCAAATTAGTGATGGTATAGAAATTGCTTTAACGCTTTATCAAAATCGCCTGAAGCAAGGTATTGAAGTAATTCGCAACTACGAGACAGTGCCCGATCTACTCTGTGACCCAGATGCATTCACCCAAGTATGGGTTAATTTAATCGATAATGCTATCTTTGCGATCGGTCAGAAAGGTACATTAGAAATTTCCATAGCACAGAAAGAAGAACGAGTGGTTGTTGAAATCACTAATTCGGGTGCTGAAATTCCCATCGAGTCAGAGTCGCTGATCTTTGAGCCTTTTTTTACGACCAAACCTAGGGGGGTAGGCAGTGGACTGGGCTTAGATATTGTCCGACAGATAGTGCGCAAGCATGATGGAGATATTCAAGTTAGAAGTCAGAACGGGCGAGTCACATTTTCGATTATTATTCCTTTATCTGAAGACATAAAACACCGATCGCCAAGGGTGTGACCAGAATTTGATGTACTAATTTAGAGAGAGAAGCCATAGCGATTGATTTTATCCCAGAATTGCTGCCATCGACTGTTGGTATAGCTCAA
>JANNDZ010000416.1:0-6745 GCA_031378395.1 Pseudanabaena sp. OTE_75_metabat_487_sub | reverse complement strand
TTTTCTTTCATGACATCAAATCCAGAAGCAGTTAAAAGATCATGTAACTCCTTCTGTCCATAACAGTCTTTGTGAGCAGGATCAAATATTTTCAGAAATAAATCCAACGCGTGACAGATCCAATAATCTCGACACCAATCCATAATGATTAGCTTCCCTTGAGGTTTAAGAATGCGGCGTATTTCTTCTAAGGTATCTAGAGGCTGCTCGAAGTAATGAAAGGCACTGACAGTTACTACCATGTCAAATTTATGCTCTGGAAATGGTAAGGAGATCGCACTAGCTTTGACAAATTCTAAGTTAGGAAGTTTTAACCGTGCCATATCTAGCATTTTCTCAGAAATATCAACACCGACAATTTTTAAATCAGGATGTATATCAAGGAGCATTCGTTCTAGTTCTCCAGTCCCACAAGCGATATCTAGAACGTTCTCATTTCCTGAAATTTGTCTTGATCCTTGTAAATAGGTGATTAGGAAATTGAGTGTATCGCTAACGTAGTTGCTCCATCGGCGATCGTAAATCTCGGCAAATTGATCGTATTGATTTTTAACTGTTGATTCGATTGACATGAATAAAACTCCTAATGACTATGTAAGTGATGAATATCAGTGTAGTGAGCATGGCAATGGTTTATTGGCAGATGCTCATGAGTATGGGTATGGTTCGGTTAGCAATATACCCTCAGGATGCTCATGTTGATGGTGTTGATCGTGAGTATGCCAGATATATTCATGCTGATGTTCATGAGTTTTAGGAGCTAGAAATATCTGAACTACTGTGAGAAGGACAAACCCGATCAAGCTTCCGTAAAGAAACGAAGTATTACTTTGACTTCCCAACCAACCTGCAATGGGATAGGCAATTGCCCACCATAGATGACTCCAAGCAAAATGTGCGCCATAAACTCGTCCCTGAAGGTTAGAAGGAATCTGATCAGCGATGAGAGTCTGAGTCGGTAAATTTACAAAAACCTGTCCCATACCTGCGATCGCCCAAAGTAATATCAATGGCACTAACCCAACATAATTAGCAGGGAGAATTGCTAGTGTAATCAAAACTGCACCAAACAGAACTACAATTGTGCGCTCCCACTTTTTACCGATCGCTCCTACAGTTAACGCCGCTATAGTCGCCCCAATGCCAAAAGCAGCCATTACCCAGCCGTATTCTAAACTGCTCAGTTTGAGAGTTCCTTTTATGTAGCCTACGGTATTTACTAAAATCTGCGCTCCTGCGATCGATGCGACAAGTTGGAGAAGGAGCGCATAGCGAATAAAAGTATTAGCAAATAAGCGCGTGGTTCCTTCTTTGACATCACCAATAATTTTAGCGATCGCTCCCTTTTGAGATTCTTCTAAATTTTCATTTCGCTCTACTCTAAGTTGATTTGGAAGTGTAAAAATCAAAACTGCGGCAATTAAAAAAGAAATTGCATCCAGAAAAAATATCTGTCTTGTGCCAATCCATGCCGACATACTTCCAGCAATTCCAGGACCTAAAACGCCTAGCAGTTGATAAGTAGCAGCAGAAAGAGCGATCGCCTGAGCATATTCAGCTTTACCTGTGACTAGGGGAATTGTGGCTTGATAGGTAGGCGTAGAAAAGGCATTGAATACATTTAGAGCAAAGACTAGAACATAAATCTGCCACACTGCATTTACAAAGGGCATAGTTCCCACAATCACCATTCGCGCAATGTGAGTGGTGACGAGAATTAGTTTGCGATCTAAGCGATCGGCGATCGCCCCTGCAATTGGTGAGAGAATTACAAAAGCAGTTACCCGCAAGGTCAGAGCCACAGAAAGCACTACAGCACGATCTTTCCCTGCTAGTTCAAAAGCTAGTAGAGCCAGTCCCAACCATGTCAGAGCATCACCAAATAAGCTGATAGTCTGAGCAGTATAGAGTCTCGCGAAAGTTGGATTTCTTAAGCTTTGGAATAGAGAAGATTTGGTCATATATCAGCAAGTTTTTAGAGCAATCACTATGCAAGAGTCAGTATTTTTTATATTTGACTATCTTTTTGAGAAACTTTTTTGGAAACTGTGTCGGGAAACCGTCGCCGCAATCCGTATAGCCAAACTAAACCCAAAACACCTAATGAGATCGCCACAAGACTGATAATTTGAGCAGTACGAAGTGATCCAACCATTAGGCTATCTGTCCGCAAACCTTCAATCCAAAAGCGCCCTAGACTATAGGCGATCGCATAAGTCATGGTTAATGTCCCAGTTCTGATTTTGGGAAATCTGAAGAATAGAAACACTAAAATCGCAAATACACCCATATTCCAGACTGATTCATATAGAAATGTAGGATGAAAGTATGACTCGCTTACAAATTCGGCTGGACGGCGATCAATAGGAATTAATAATTTCCAAGGGAGATCGGTGGGTCTACCAAAAGCCTCAGAATTAAAGAAATTGCCCCAACGCCCGATTGCTTGACCTAAAATCAGTGCAGGCATAACAATATCCGCCATTAACCATGCTGAGATTCTTTGGCGTTGGCAAAAAATAATTGTGACAACTGCACCGCCAATAATTGCACCATGAATCGCGAGACCGCCTTCCCAAATTGCAAAAGCCTTATACCAAGGTTGATTTTGGAAACGTTGCCATTCAAATAAAACATAATATAGACGGGCGCAGGGAATAGCGCCAACTATTAGCCAAATTACGAGATTGCCGACCACATCTGGCTCTATACCACGTTTTTTTGCAAGGTTTTGGGCTAATAATGTGCCGATAACAACTGCGCAGGCAATCAGCATTCCGTACCAACGGATCGAAAGTGATCCAATTCCAAAGGCGATCGGACCTGAAGATGTAAACTCAAAGGCAAATGGTAAGAAGTTAAGCATTAGGAATTATGTTGTGTGAAGTTGAGGCAAGAACCTATTCAAAAACAAAATGCTGTTTACAGCTTTTTTGATTGTTAATGATCAGGCAACATATAAAGAAAGTTACGATCGCCTTGATAGCCTGACAAATCAGCAAGCTTTTGAAGTGTTTGCTCACCCTGATAAAACTTGCCATTAATATCCCATGTAGGTACTGTCTCAATTTTGGCTGAATCGCATAGTTGAGGTTGAGAATTTTTACCATCGGGTAAGCATTCAATCCAATTCAATTCGGCTAAAGTTTCTTTGCCAAAAAGTTGCTTTTGTTTGTAGCAATGAGGACAGGTATAGAGAACATACATCTTTGCCCCGATTTGTTTGAGATGCTTAGCTAGGACAATTTCGGCAGTACCTGAAGTTGTCGTAACTTCCCAGCCTATTCCCTTTTTAGGTCTTGCTGTTGGTGTTTGGACAATTTGTTTTCCTGTAGCGGCATCAACGGGTAGAGTTACACTAGCGATCGGTTTACTCACACTTCCATAGATAGCGAATGTCCCAACAATAGTAAGAGTGGCAATGATCGCACCTGTGAAAAATAATTTGCCAATATCTTCCCATTTGCGACCGATGATCGAGAACACAAATAAACTGGTAGAGAGAACCGCAGAAGCAATACAGTAAACGCAAGCAGCTTGAATTACAGTAACTAACAAGTAAATCAAGTAACCACTAAATATCATCATGGCAGTACCACCCATAAAGAGTAGTAATCCTGTCCAGTTATCTAGCTTAGTGCGAAGTTCTTTTTGTTCTTGCTTAACCAACAAGGGGGCGATCGCAAAAGCAATCATACTGGCATAACCCAAGCAACCAAATAGAGATAGCGGCAATCCAAAAACTTTGGCATAGGGAGAAGTAAGCACGACATCGCAGGCGTTGGTCGGGCAAGCTACCGATGATTGGGAAAAACTAACAAAGGTGAGATAAGTGGTGATTACTAAACCCAGAGCCGATATTCCAGCCATGATTGGGCGGTAATATCGCTGTAACCAAGTATGCAATCGCTGTTGCTTGCGGAGTTCTTTGACTTTTTGAGCGGTAGATGAGATTGGCTCTTCAGGAATATTTTCGTTCATGATTTTAATGCTTATAGATTAGAAAACGTGCGTAATTAAGCGATAGGTTTCGCTTTCAAATATGATGTAAATACCCAAACCGATTAGCACAAATGGCATAGCTTTATGCCCATAGCTAGTTAGCAACCGTGCGATCGCAGGTTTTTGAGTCAGTAGATAGGCTGCGTAACACCACACAGCAATCCCAATCATAAATACACAAAGAGTTGTCAGTAGACTTGCTAAGTCACTGCTAGCAAACAAGGGCACATAAACCCCAATATTATCGCCACCATTGGCAAAGGTAACAGCAGCAGCTTTAAAAATCTGAGCCAACATCGTTTTTTGAGAATGGCGAAAATCAGTAGTAACAGCCTTGATGTCTGGTTCCTGATTCTGCGCTGTAAGCAAATGATTTATCCCAATTGCGATCGGGAGAAATCCTAGTAACCCAATCCATACTTTGGGGATCAGTAAACCGCCAAAGAAACTAGGTAAGCTGGCGATAATCACCATGCTAAAACCCAGATATTGTCCGATCAGGATGTGTTTAGGTCGAAAATTTTGATTAGTTTGCCCAAAGAAAATGATTAGAACAATAATGTCATCAATATTGGTTGCCGCAAAGCAGATTGCTGCCACTGATAACTTTTCTACCCACCAACTCATCGACAAACACCCTAAAGTCCTACTCAAACTTATTTTAGAACTCTTGTTGCATTCGCGATCGCGGCTAAAGCCACACCTACATCCGCAAAAACTGCCTCCCACATAGTTGCCACACCGAAAGCTCCAAGCACAAGGAATACGGCTTTGATAGACAATGCGAAAATGATATTTTGCCAGACAATACCGTGAGTCTTACGCGCAATTTGAATCGCTTCGACAATCTTGGCAGGAGAGTCATTCATAATCACCACATCTGCCGTCTCGATCGCTGCATCGGAACCCAGTCCCCCCATGGCAATACCCACATCTGCTCTGGCTAGGACAGGCGCATCATTGATGCCATCACCCACATAGATGACCTTCTCTTTTTTGCCTGATTTACTGAGAATCTCCTCGAAAGCAGTAACTTTTCCTTCGGGTAATAATTCTGCTATATAGAAATCCAGCCCTAACCGACCAGAGATATCAGCAGCTACACCTTGGTTATCACCTGACAGCATAATCACTTGCTTGATACCGATCTGATGCAGATCTTGAATCGCTTTAACTGCATCGTCTTTAATTTCATCAGCAACGATAATGTAACCTGCATATTTATTATCTACGGCTAGATGCACCACGCTACCAGAGACTTGACAAGTATCGTGAACGATATTTTCGCGATGGAGCAGGCGATCATTACCCGCAATCACAAGGCGATCGCCCACCATCGCCCGAATGCCATGCCCAGCAATTTCTTCATAATTAGTAACTTTGGTTAAATCCAATTCCCCTTTATATGCTTCTTTAATCGATTGTGCGATCGGATGCGTAGACTGCGCTTCAATATGACCAGCAATAGATAATAATTCATCTTGACTAAATCCATTCTCAGGTACAATCTGCGTGACGTGGAAAGTTCCCTTCGTCAAAGTTCCTGTCTTATCGGAGACAACAATTTTCACATCGTTCAATACATCTAAGAATGTCGAACCTTTGATTAAAATCCCCTTCTTTGCCGCCCCGCCAATACCACCGAAATAGCCTAGAGGAATGCTAATCACCAGACCGCAAGGACAGGAAATCACTAAAATCACTAAGGCTCGGTATATCCATTCAGCCGAAGTAGCACCAGAAATAACTAAAGGTGGAATAATCGCTATCGCTAAGGAGACAAACACCACAATCGGCGTATAAATCTTGGCAAATCTAGTAATTAATTTCTCGGTTTCTGCCTTTTTACTACTAGCATTTTCTACTAGGTCGAGAATTTTAGCGATCGAAGATTCTCCAAATAACTTGGTGACTTGAATATCCAAAATCCCAGTTTTATTGATCGTTCCTGATAGGGCAACATCACCTACTTTGACAGAACGCGGTACAGATTCACCTGTGAGTGCAGAAGTATCTATTTGAGAAGTTCCGACAATTATAGTGCCATCTAGAGGAATCTTTTCTCCTGCTGTAACTGTAATAATATCGCCGATTTTGACTTTATTAGGATCGATCTTCGTAACGATACCATTCACTTTGAGATTGGCAAAGTCGGGACGGACTTCTAAAACAGCTTTAATCGATCGCCTTGAATTACCAACGGCATAGTCTTGAAACAGTTCTCCCACCTTGAAAAACAGCATCACGCCAACAGCTTCGGGTAATTGATGAATAGCGATCGCTCCTAATGTGGCAATGGTCATCAAGAAGTTTTCATCAAAAATTTTGCCTTTAAGGATATTCTTGCCAGCGATCGTCAGCACATTCCAACCACTTAATAAATAGGCAGGAATCAGAATCAAATACTCGGCAAAAGCATAAGGGGTATTATGCAGAGGTTCGTTATAAATAGAACCCATCAATAACAGGGCAGTCACCACAACCACTGGAATTACTTCCTTTTTAAAATCGAACTCACCAGCCCCATGACTATGATCCTGATCATCACCTTCCTCATGGTCGTGATCTTCACCGTGATCGTGATCATGTTTCTTAGATTTTTTAGGCTCATCATCACCGCAACAACTTTTTGCCATACAAATCCCTGAATAGTTGAACAACTATTCAATAGATTAGCAAAAAACTAAGTAGTGATCAAGAGGTTGTGAAGATCACGACCATGAGGAAGGTGATGATCAGGATC
>JANNDZ010000393.1:0-3778 GCA_031378395.1 Pseudanabaena sp. OTE_75_metabat_487_sub | reverse complement strand
AGCGGGCAATTTGCATTCTTTGATTTTATTTTTCAAGAAACATATGCTTTAATTCTATCAATTATCTGCAAAGAAAACCCTAAAATAATCATGAGAAAGCTTTTCACTGAGACATTATTAGCATTGTTTGACTGTGCAAATCGCATCAGTGAATCCGAATCATTAACGAAACAACAACAAGATGATTTACAAAGCATTAAGTCTTTTGGAGAAACTCTAGCAAGTTGCTTTGATAATACAGAAAGAGAAGTAAATATTCTCAAACAAAGAATTAAAAGACTTAATCGAACTAATCCAAGCATAGAACTTGATGATGAAAATGAGACATATACTCTAATAGCATTAATTTTTGCTCGTCTTAGACAATCAATTAATCTGGATGAATTACTAGATAATTTTGCTTTGGAAATTCATCAACTATTACACAGTGATCAGGTAATTGTTTATCAATTCACAGATCAAGATATACAATCAATCCAATATGAGGTTGTTAACGATCCTCTACATTCGCTTCTGGGGCAAGTATTGCCATCAATTTATACCGATCCACAATGGCTAGAAAAATTTCAAACATCCATTAGTCAAGTCATTAATGACATAGAGAATGACGAAGTTGATCCTGTTATTTCTGCCTCACTAATGCCATTAGGTATACATTCAGCGATCGCTGTTGCTATTCCTAGTGGCAAAAAATTATGGGGACTATTAATTTTACATCAATATAATATTCCATACGATTGGCGAAATTGGGAAATTGAACTTCTGGAAAAAATGGGAATTCAATTAGCAATTGCGATTCATCAAATGCAATTGCTAGATAAATCTGACGATATAAGAGTTGAAAGAGATCAAATTATTGCCAGACTACACTATAACCAGCTCCATGACTCATTAACAGACCTTCCCAATCGCGACTCATTTATGGAGTCTCTAGATCTTGCCTTTACAAAATTACAAACTGATCCTAATTGTAACTTTGCAGTATTATTTATTGATTGCGATCGCTTCAAATCAATTAATGATAGTTTTGGAATCACAATTGGAAACCAACTACTACAGGAAATTAGTAAGCGTATAGCTACGTACCACGATACTAATACAACTATTGCGAGAATTGATAGCGATGAATTTGTACTCTTAGTTGAAAATATCGGTACAGAAAATCTTGAGATAGAGCGTCATCTCACAGAATTAGCTGGTCAAATTCTAGAAAGTATTGGAGAACCATTTTTTATAAGTGATCATCAAATTATTACCTCTGTTAGTATTGGTATAGCTATTAGCGATCTTGAATATATTTTTGCAAACGAGATTTTACGAGATGCCAATGTTGCGATGCATTACTCACGCACTCTTGGCAGAGGTAAACAAGCATTATTTACAACTGGTATGAATCAAGGCTCAAAGGTTCGTTGGCAACTAGAATCTGACTTACGCCAAGCGATCGCCCGTCAGGAATTTTATTTGGTCTATCAACCAATAGTTTCATTACATCAACATGATTTGTCAGGATTTGAAGTTTTGCTACGTTGGATGCATCCATTGCAAGGGCTGATTTCTCCGATGGAGTTTTTAGCGATCGCGGAAGAAACTGGAGAGATTGTCCAGATCGGTTATTGGGTTTTAGAAACAGCTTGTAGACAGTTACATAAATGGCAACAAGAATTCCCTAACATTCCACAAATTACCCTAGCAATTAATGTTTCTACAATCCAAGTTGTCCAACCCGAATTTGTTGAAAGAATTCAATCAATAATCGCAGAATATCAAGTTTTACCTAGTGTGATCAAATTAGAAATTACCGAGACAATGTTGATGGACAACATCGAAATTTCTTCGCAAAAACTGGAGCAACTTCGAGAAATAGGCGTACAAGTTTATATCGATGATTTTGGTACTGGTTATTCTTCCTTTAGCTATCTACAAACTTTGCCAATTGATGTTTTGAAAATTGATCGCAGTTTCACCAATAGAGTCTCTACTGACGTTAAAAGTCAAAGAATTGTGCAGTCAATTTTGCGCTTAGCTAACAATCTTGGTATGGGAATTGTGATTGAGGGTGTGGAAACATCTCAAGAGTTAGATTATTTTGAAACGTTAGGTGGCAGTAGTATTGAAGTACAAGGTTACTTTATTTCACATCCTCTAGACAGCGAAAAGGCAACTCAATGGATTCAATCAACAATTTAATGATCGGTAATTGTTGTGCTAAAAAAGCAAGTAGCGGTGCGAATCGCCGCCATTTGCTTTTTTAGGGATCAATTGACTGATGATTTTGCAACCAGTCTTGAATTTCTTGTGTGAGCCAAGCAGTTTCTAACTCGGTTAGTTTGTTATCACCAAGCATAAATCTGTTGTTTTGGATTTGAATAGCTACTGAGCCTTTAGCTCTATTTGACATACTTGTGTAAATATACTCAAGTTGATATATTCCGAACTTTTGAACATAATGTTGCCATCCAAAAGTTTTTTTACTAAGTCTGCAAGTACGTTCGGACAGATCGATTGAGAAAAATATTGTTGTGAAGCTTTTAATGACTTGAAAATAAGCAACATAAATCAAACCCAAAATCATCATGATTGCTGTCAAAATATTTGCGTGGGATGAAAAAAATGCTAATGGACCCATTCCAAATAATGCCGATAAGGCAAGTAACACCGAAACAAATTTCCCACCAAATTGAGAACTGGGAATGGTGATTACTAACTTTGTTGGAAATCGCCAAATTTCAACTCTGCTATTAAATGGTTTAGGTATTTTAATTTGACGGCTGTTGGCTTTTGGTTTAGTAGCTAGATCTGGATCTTGATACAGGGCTTCGAGCGCTTCTCTTGCTGAGGCAAAACGCCGCTTGACGGATGGAGCTGTCATTTTTTGCACCCAATCTAAAAGTTGATCACTAGCGCCAGAGCGATCGCGAAATTGAATATTTAAATCATCATCTTGGGGTAACTCCGCAGGCGAAATCCCTGTCAGTAAATGTATGGCAGTCGCTCCTAATCCATATAAGTCCGACGCAGGCACTGCTCTGCCTCCGTATTGCTCCATCGGTGCATAGCCATAGGTTCCAACTACTGTAAAAGTCTTTCCTTCGGCAGATGCTTTATCTTGGACTGCCCCAAAATCAACCAGATAAATTTCTTGGCGATCGCTCCAGATCAAATTGCTCGGCTTGATATCGCGATGCAGCACAGGTGGATTCAATCCATGCAAATAAATCAAAATCTCCAGAGTGTCAACGACTATATCTTCTACCTGTAGCTCAGTAAATTTTTGTCCCTGCACTAATAATTCCTTGAGGGAAGCTCCTTGAATATGTTCTTGGACTAGCCCAAACCAAAGCGATCGGTCATCGATCGTAAAATAATCGCGATATTTAGGAATATGGGGATGATTTAGCTGCTTCAGGACTTGCGCTTCGCGCTCGAATAGCTTTAGGTCTTCCCACTGCACATCACCGCCAAAAGTGAGTAATTTGACGACAACAAATTCACCATTTGCCTCTAAATCCTTTGCCAGCCAAGTTTGCCGTCCAGAGTTCAGCCCTAACTGACTTTGCAATTGATAGCGTTCTTTGAAGATTTCTTGCGACTGCGGCATAAATACTTACAGCTTGTTGCACAATCTTAGCGCGATTTCAGAAGGCTTGGTGATGCTCCATTACAGCCCTTGTAGGGTTTGGGTTTTAATTCCCAGAAGTGTCGTCACACTTTTGTGAATTGGTATTAGAAGGAGGTAAAAAACTTCATACTCCCTTCCCTGTGAATAATTCGGCGT
>JANNDZ010000596.1:0-3642 GCA_031378395.1 Pseudanabaena sp. OTE_75_metabat_487_sub | reverse complement strand
AACTATAGCGCTTTGCGCTCAAACCCGAACCAATAAATTTTTAAAAGTGTTGCGAAGCAACACTTTTAAAAATTTATTGGTTCGGGTTTGGACAGAAACTGGTCTAAGCAGAAATTCTTTGTTGCAATAATTCAGACACCTTAGCAAACTCATTCTCTAATTGATTTATCACTATATCTAAGTTTTCGACTTTACTAGCATTACTATTTGATTTGCAAACAACGCTTAATTCTTTGCAAATTGCCACAAGTCTATCGGCTCCTAAAGTACCGCTTCCGCCTTTAAACGCATGATTTTCAAAGCCGATTTTGGCAAAATCTAATTGTTCTAGGGCTTGTCGCATCATCGCGATCGCTTGCTGCGAATCTTGTAAGTAAGAATCAATAATCTGTGCGAGATCCTGCTTACCTAAACATTGCTCTAACATATTCAGCGTTGACTCATTGATTACTGCAAGCCCAGAGATAGAAGCATCTAATTGCATATAAATACTAGATGGAGTAATAGATCGATCAATATCATTAAATTGGACTTTTGACGAATCAAGCAATTGCTTTGTTAATGAGTTGAGATTTTGAGATAGCATTTCAGACCTAGTTTGCCCAGAATCGGGTTTACTTAATCGTAAATGTTCAGAAATTCTTTGTAGGTTTGAAACTAAATCTTCAATTTGGAGAGGCTTGGTAAGGTAATCATTCATGCCCGCAGATAGAGCAGTTTCACGGGATTCCTTAAAGGCATTTGCCGACAAACCGATAATCCAAGGATCTCGGTCTGACATCTGGCGAATATGTTGAGAAGCAGTTAATCCATCCATGATCGGCATTTGGATATCCATAAAGACTAAATCATAAGTTTGTCGCTTTAAAGCATTAACCCCTTCCAAACCATTTGCCACAGCATCTGCCTTGTATCCTAAACGTTCTAACATCAGTAAGAGAATTTGTCGGTTTACAGTATTATCCTCAACAATTAAAATCTGGAAGGGATAGCTGCTGACGAAATCGCTATTTAGTTGGACAATATTGATTAGATTTTTTGATTGAGGAACACTTGAAAATATGCTCAGGAATAGATAGTAAAGCTTTGATGCTGTGATTGGCTTAGTCAAATATCCAGCGCAATGAATAGAGCTAGAAATATCAGTAGCTGCCACAGAGGTGAGGAGAATGACTGGTAAAGCAGGAAAAATTTCTTGGATGTTGCTCGCTAGCTCTAATCCATCTATTGATTGGAGATGCCGATCTATTAAAACAGCATCAAAGCTTGATGCTCCTAAATGCTGTATAGCTTCCCCTTCAGATAATGCAGATTGTACAAGCATCCCCAGAGAAGGCGTATACAACTGCATTACTTGATGGATTGTTGGCTTGGTACTAACGACAAGTAAATGCTTTTGGTCTAGATCAGGATTGATCTCTAAAGGTGCTGTGGCGATCGCTTGAGCACGAATAAAAAAGCTAAAAGTTGTGCCCTTACCTAATTCACTCTCAACTTGCATCTCCCCACCCATAAGCTTACAAAGCTGCTTACTAATTGCTAAGCCTAATCCAGTACCGCCGTATTGCCTCGTAATGGAGCTGTCGGCTTGACTAAAAGGTTTAAACAGTCGATCGATTGATTCTGGAGCAATGCCAACACCTGTATCTCGCACAGCAAAATCTAGTTGATATATATTTGAGTCTGATTCGAGCAAATTTGCACTCAATGTAATCACGATTTCACCACTTTCTGTGAATTTAATCGCGTTACCAATCAGATTTACTAAAATCTGTCGGAGGCAAGTGGAGTCGCTAATGATCCGTTGCGGCACATCCAAATCAATTAGAGCTGAAAGATCTAGAGATTTTTCAGCAGCTTGAGATGCCATTAAATCAAGAATTTCTTCAATACAAGTCCTTAAATCAAAAGGATGCTCCTCTAACTCGATCACGCCAGATTCAATTTGAGAGAAATCAAGAATCTTGTTAATCACCGATAGAAGTACTTCTCCACCTTGACGAATCCCTGAGACAAATAATTGTTGTTGAGTGGAGAGTTGTGTACTGCTCAATAGACCAGCCATACCAATTACCGCATTCATTGGTGTGCGGAGTTCATGGCTCATTGACGCCAAAAATTCACTCTTAGCTTTGTTAGCAGCTTCAGCTACCTTTGCAGCAGCTAGTTTTGCCTCATTTTGTTTTTTCTCAGTGACATCTTCAACGCTCACGACAAAATGCACAGGACGGTTATCAATATCTCGGATTAAGCTAACACGACTGATCGCGTCAACTATCTCACCATTTTTGTGGATGTATTGTTTTTCTAGAATTGTACTTTCAGTTTCCCCTACTAATAGCTTGTTTAGGTCTGCTAAAGTTGATTCGACAGAATCAGGATGAGTGATATCAATAGCTGAGATTTGAAGTAATTCTTCAGGGGAATAACCATAGGTCTTACAAATATCTTTGTTAACGGTTAAAAACTTTCCATCTATACTAAGTGTCGCCATACCCACTGGCGCATTATCAAAAGACACCTTTAGCAGTTGCTCGTTCTGCCTTAATTCATCAGTCCGTTGTTGGACTTTCTCTTCTAAACAAGAGTTGAGATTTTGCAGGTTTTGATAGAGTTCTGCTTGATGGATCGCGATCGCAAGTTGCACTGATAGCTGCTGAATTAATCGTAAATCTACATCTTCCCAACTGCGGGTAGTTGAGCATTGATGCACAATTAGTAGCCCCCATAGATGAGATGAAGACTCACCAGCATCAATATCTGAATATTGAGTGGATGTAGGCAGAAGAATGGGAACGACTAGGTTTGCTTTTACTTGAAATCGCTCTAATAGCTGAATGTGGCAAGGGCTTAAATTTGCGGCGAGGATATCATGGGTCGCAAAGATTTTACCCTGTCGATATGCGCCACCTAAGCTGTCACGAAAACAAGTGTCAACGATATTTTGATGAATACTCGCCTCCCAAGGTGCATCGACAGCTTCGGCGACGATCGTGCCGCTCATATTGGGATTGAATTTATAAATTACGGTACGGTCGGCTTTTAGAAAGCTTTGGACATCTTGGACGATCGCTTCATAAATTTTATCGAGTTCTAAGAACCGCCTGACGCGCAATGAAATTTCAGAAACTAGAGTTTCTTGTTGTTGCGATCGTTGTAATTTATGAAATATGGCAAACCGATCTAGCAGTCTATCAATAGTTCGACGTAGGACAATAGCACTGATCTCATCTTTGATTAAATAGTCAGCAGCTCCCAGCTTAATAGCATTTGCGGCGATGATGCCATCTTCATATCCAGTAAGCATAATTACTGGCAATTTGGGATCAACAATTCCTGAACTGATGCTCTCTAGAATGTCGAGTCCGTTACCATCAAGCAAATTAGCATCAAGTAACACAATGTCTGGACTATGCGATCGCCAGATTCCCAGAGCATCTTTGATGTTGTCAGCTTCTAAAATCTGATATTTAGTGGTGGAATCAGATTTAATGTAATGATGATAAATAGAACGATCTTTCTCACTACTGTCTACAATCAAGACTTTTACTTGAAGCGGTAAGACTTGTGAATTATTTGGTGCGATCTGAAGATTTGTAGGCTTGGATAGAGCACGATTATGCAAATTAATATACTCGCTTA
>JANNDZ010000593.1:0-6151 GCA_031378395.1 Pseudanabaena sp. OTE_75_metabat_487_sub | reverse complement strand
TGCTCACTACCTTTAAGTTGTTTTGCTGTTTCTTGAAATAGTGTCTTGAGCGTGTCTGTAAGTTTTATCACTTTATGCCAAATATATTAAATATCCCATAAAGTGCTTTTGGATTTATTTATTTCTTGCAAGTCCCTAAGTATATTTATTCCAAGATTACTAAAAGCCACTGCCAATTTATAAGCAGTGGCTTTTAGTTAGGCAACCTCTACTGGTTCCCTTGTTTCTAGAGAAAGCCCACCAGAACGAATTCCTTCCATTTCTTCTAATACCTGCAAGTATCTGCCTGTAATAATTCTCGCGCCACGTCGATGCGTGAAATAGTTCCATCCCCATTGAATCATCACAATTAGCTTATTATCAAATTCAATTAGATAATAAACATGCACAAATGTCCAGATAAACCATGCTAGCCAACCCTTCAGACGCAAGAACTTAAAGTCCACAACCGCTTCATGGCGACCAATTACAGCAAGACTACCAAAATCCCAATACTTGAATTTTGCAGGTTCCTTTTCTTGTACCTTCGCTTCGATGTGATGCGCGACATATTCACCCTGCTGCATCGCAACAGGTGCAACCCCCGGAAGTGGGCGATCGCCTTGGTGTGGATAGTTCGCTAAGTCGCCAATGACATAGACATTAGGATAATTTGCGATCGACATATCAGGCTGGACAACTACGCGACCAACTCGATCTAGTTCCGCATTCAGGCGATCGCCTAATACTTGACCCATCGGCGAAGCCTTGACACCCGCCGCCCAGAGAATCGTTTGGGCTTGGATTTGCTCAACTTGCTCACCACATTTGAAGGTAACGATATGATCCTCAATATTCGTCACCATCGCACTGGTTTTGACTTCCACTCCTAACTTAATCAGGGATTCCTTCGCTGCCGCAGAGAGATCGGCATGGTATGGAGGCAATACGCGATCGGTTCCTTCAATCAAGATGATTCGCGCTTTCTTGGTGTCAATGTTAGTGAATTCATCACTGAGAGTGCGATGGGCAAGCTCGGCTAAGGTTCCCGCAAGTTCTACGCCAGTTGGGCCCCCACCGATGACCACGAAGTTCATCAATGCTTCTTTAAATTGGCTATCGTGGGTCTTTTCGGCTGCTTCAAAGGCACTCAGGATGCGTCGCCGCATGTTAATCGCATCTTCAATGGTTTTTAATCCAGGAGCTTGCTCTGACCATTGATCGTTACCAAAGTAATGGTGACTGACTCCTGTTGCCACGATCAGCGAGTCATAGCTTATGTCTAAGTGATTTTTTAATTTAACTACCTGCGCTTGGGGATCAATATCTAGCACTTCGCCCATCACGACGCTGGTATTTTTGTTTTCGGCAAGGACAGCCCGCAATGGTGAAGCGATATCGGCGGGGGAGAGGCTGCCTGTGGCGACTTGGTAAAGTAAGGGCTGGAAGAGGTGAAAGTTACGTTTATCGATGAGGGTGACTTTAACGGGAACCTTTGATTTGCCTAGCTTTTGTGCGGCATATAGTCCCCCAAAGCCACCACCAATAATAACAACATGATGGGGTGCGCTTTCATTTTGAGTACTTAGAGACATGGTAAGTATTTGATTAGGTGTGCTTATTTTGCTGGTAGCATCTTTAAAAAATTATTATATATGTAAACAAAAATATCTTTTTGTATCTTTTTGTTCTGGATGAAAATCACCCAAAAGATTCTGTCTAAATATACAAGCTTAGTTGATTAGCCATAATCTTGACTTTCCGCCTATATTCATCCTATAGTCAAGTTAGGATAGAAATCTTTATATGTAGCTAAGTGGATTAAATTAATCGTTGAGATACATTTGAGGAATTAATAGTTAGCCTTCAAAATCTATTTTGAAGCTGATAATACAATCTCTTTCCGAGGTGGATTTCTTTATGTCTGAATAATATAATTGATTGAGCGCTACCACAATTATGAGGATTTGCAATGCCAACCTTATCTACTGTCCTAATTGATTTTAGTGAATCAGGCTTAGAACTTGATCGTGCTGACTTAGAAGATTTTTTGTTGAATATTGCAGATGAGATGCAGTCAGGTGAATTGATTCAAGAGGCTAGACTGGCTAGAGAAACGGATATTCCTGAAGCGGCTAAATCTGGATTAGCTGCTTTTTTAGTAGGTATCCTTACTACAAAGATTAACCGTGAAAATTTAGGTAAGGTCATGGATTATCTGGGAAATCTGCGCTACGGCAAAACCGTGAAGCTCTCTGGAGAGATCGACGGGATGACTTACAACATTGAGTATCGCAATAAACAGGAACTCGATCAAGCCGCAGACACTATTGAGCGCTTGGTGAACTTGCGGATTAAAATCTTAGAAAAGAAAGAATCATCTGAACAAAAAAATTTAATTCATTAGTAATCTTCATGGGAAAATATGCTCTCTTAATTGGTGTCGGAAAATACGGTAATGATTTATGTGCTTTACCTGCTGCTCCTAAAGATGTAGATGCTTTTGCTGCAGTCTTACGAAATCCTCAAATGGGTGGATTTAATGAAGTTAAGCCAGTCATTAACCCAAACAAGGCAGAAATGGATAGAGAGATTGAGTTATGGTTTCAAAATCGTGAACCAGATGATCTAGTTTTGTTTTTTTTCTCTGGGCATGGCGTGAAGGACGAACGGCGCGAACTCTATCTTGCTGCACACAATACTGAGAAACGGCGTGATCTATTAGTACGTTCCACGGCAATATCTACCTCAATCATCAATGAATACACTCGCAGTTGTAGGGCAAAATATCAAGTCATTATTCTAGATTGTTGTTTTAGTGGCGCTTTTGGCAATGCGGTGGCAAGGAATGACGGAGAGATTAACCTGCAAGATCAACTTGGAGCAGAGGGGCGAGTAATACTAACCTCTACTAGTGCAGTGGGTTACTCTTTTGAAGAGAAAGGAGCTGATCTCTCTATTTACACTCGTTATTTAGTTGAAGGTATTGTCAGTGGTGTTGCTGACGAAGATGGTGATGGAGTAATTACCGTAGAAGAACTTCACCGCTA
Organism: Pseudanabaena sp. OTE_75_metabat_487_sub; assembly: GCA_031378395.1. GTDB lineage: Bacteria > Cyanobacteriota > Cyanobacteriia > Pseudanabaenales > Pseudanabaenaceae > Pseudanabaena. The sequence continues at coordinate 3,122 of JANNDZ010000593.1, read as the reverse complement.
TGCAGGGCGCAAGGTTAAAGAAACTTCTCCTACCATGAGTCCAAAAATCATTACTCTTAAAGATGAAGGCTATCGTATTCAACTGGCTCGCGCTCCTCAAAATGATCCTAAACTTAAATATCGTAAAGAAGCCGATAAAAGAGCTAAAGAAGGAAGATTTTCTATTCCTACTAGGAAAATACTGGATTCACTACGTCAAGAGTTGGGGATCTCAACTGTAGATGCAGATGCGATTGAGATGGAGGTGCTAAAACCTTATCAGGATTATCAAAAGAAGTTAAAGGAGTATGAAGATGTTCTTCGCGAATGTTTGGAAGCAGAGAAAGTACTAAGTTCAGGAACTGTTCAAGATTTGAGGGATCTTCAGAAATATTTAAATTTAAACCTTAATGATGTAGTTGCTGTTGAAACAAAAACACTAGACGGTTTTAGCTTAGAAGAATACACAATAGAAATTGATAAAAAACAGCAATCAAAAGAAGCAAAAACTCAGAGAGAATTTAAATCTCAAAGGTTTGAAGTAGGAGATAAACAACAACAAGAAAATGACGATGATCTTAGGTCTGAACAGTATGGAGATGGGTACTACTTTCGGCTAAGAGGTTTCCTTGCCGTTCACGCTTGGAAAGCTGCTGACCAAGAAACAGCAGATCGTATGAAGGAAGTAATAAGTCTGTCGCAAGTAGGCATTTTAGGAAGCTCAGTTCTAACATCTGAAAAGATCGATAAATTTCCTTGCCTAGATCTTTGCAATATAAACAGTTTATGGATGAAATATAGTGAAGGACGATTTGGTTTTAGCGTACAGAAAAGAATTTGGGAGAATTGTGGTAGCCCAAACTCCTATGGCAAGAATTGGGAAAAGTTTGGAGAAACTGTAGGTTGGAAAAATCCAAAAGGTTCTTTTGGATTGAATGATTGGTATAAGTATGACAATTTAAATTTTGATGATTACCCTCATGTAGCGCTTTCTGGTCATTTCCCAGCTGTCTGTTGGTGTTATAGCGGATTAGAAAAACTGTTAAGCGAAGAGTATGGTATATTTTTGGGGCTCGGCCGTGGAGGTGGCTTTAAGTTTGCATCTAGTAAAATCTCATGCCTTTTCTCACGCGCTAACATATGTGGGTTGTAACGTTCGACAGATAAGTGTCCCTCTAAATTTCTTACTCACTGTGATTTTTGTTTTATGTCAGTGAGATCGCCGATCTTATAGAGTGCTTTAATGCAATGTAACGCACTTTTTTAATGCCAACTATTTGTGCGTTACGCTCCGTTAACACACGCTACGAGGTTGGCTATTTGTTTCAAATTTCTTGAGTGCGATCGCCAATTTTGTAGTGCGATCGCCAATTTGTAAGGTGCATTGAGTAAAGATCGTGATTGATGATGTGGCGAAGCGATCGCTTAAAATAGTTACATAAAGAGTAGCCAAAAACTTTATGACCGCAGCACCAACCTTAGCAAAACGATATATCGAGCAACGCGATCGAGGATACTGGATCGAAGGAACCCGTATTTCTCTGGATTCAGTTGTTTACGCCTTTTTGGATGGTAAATCACCTGAAAGCATTGCCCAAGACTTACCATTACTCTCACTAGAACAGGTTTATGGAGCGATCGCCTTTTATCTTGCCAGCCGAGAGTTAATTGACGCATATCTCAAAGAAGGTGAAGAAGAATTTGAGAAATTGCAAAAGTCCTGTAGACAAAAGAATCCACTTCTGTATCAGAAGTTAAAAACTGCTCAAACCCAGAAGCTAATCAAATCATGACGGCAGTTCACTTTCAAGCAGATGCTGACCTTAATCAAGCAATTGTCACTGGTGCATTACGCAGACAACCCAATCTGAGTTTTCAATCAGCTTATACAGCAGGGCTGGAAGGCAAGAAAGACCCAGAAGTATTAGCAATAGCAGCGCAAGACGGGAGACTACTTGTGACCCACGATCGTAAAACAATGCCTGCTGAATTTGGCGAATTTATCATGACAAAAAACAGTTCAGGGGTTTTGATTCTTTCCCAGAAATTGCCAGTTAGTGACGCAATTGATGCGCTTATCCTCATATGGGAAGCCTCTACTGCTGAAGAATGGGTTAATCAAATAATGTCTATCCCATTCTGAGTAGCTAAAAGATTTAGGATGAGTGCGATCGCCGATTTTGTAGTGCGATCGCTGCTTTTGGTAGATAAGTTAATGCAATTTAAAAACTCCTTGTAATTATCACAATGCAAATTAGATAGAAATTTCAACATAATCACCAAGTTTAATTACATTGATGACACCACAAACTTTATCAGTCTGCATCCGAATTTTTGGCCATGAGGTAGAAAGCAAAACAACAATAGCAATCTGGCGATCGCTTAAATTCTGTTGATAGCGCAAATTTCGATCCGTTGTCACCAATATTTGATATCCCTTATCTTCAGCAGATTTAAGCAGTTCCCCATTCGACATATTAGACCACCCCTCTTCGTAGGCTGTTGTCACAACATGTTCTGTCAAATATTGTCGCAAAGGTACAGGCGTTCCCTGATCGAAAAGAATCCTCATAATTTAAGCCGCAATAGCTAACATATCAAGCTCATAGTTTAATACAGCCTCGACCTGCGATCGCTGTACAGGCGGAAACCATTCCAAAAAATCATCCACTGTAGCGCCATCGCGCAAATTTTCAAATAATGCCGAAACTGGAACTCGTGTCTTCCGAAATACCCAAGCACCACTCACTTTATGAGGTTCCCTTTCGATGGCATCTAGACTTTCCCATTGCCTCATATAAAATACCTCTACAAAGTAAAAATGTACTCCACAACCTGATTATAAACTAATTTGAAAGTGCGATCGCCAATCTTGCAGAGTGTAATGAAATTTAGTGCGATCGCCAATGTTGTAGTGCGATCGCCAATTTTGTAGTGGGATCAGCGATCTTGTTATGCTTCTTGTTACAATGTTTTTATGTCATTTTCGGGATACATGATTCCGGGTTGGACTAGTTGTTTTTTGTTAGTGTCATGAATTATTCGCGGTGATAGTGGTGGGTGAAAAGGTATAAAACAAGGAGATGACCAAAATTAAGGATCGCGATAAGTATGACTATAGCGGAACGAGAACAACAAATCCT
>JANNDZ010000304.1:0-1982 GCA_031378395.1 Pseudanabaena sp. OTE_75_metabat_487_sub | reverse complement strand
GGTTGATTCTAGGCTGCTAATAGATATTCAGAGTCTTGATTTTGAACATCAAAACGACTTACAAATTTGCTAACACTAGGGAACACAGCAAATAATTGATCAATTCTTGTAATCTCAAATACAAGACGAACAGAAGGCTGTTGAGAGCAAAGTAAAAAATTACTCTTATGAGATTGCATTAATCTTAAACAGGCTAAGAGCTTCTGCAAACCTTGACTATCAATAAATTCTACATTTTCCATATCAACAATCAGAACAGGAACTTCTTTACTGTTCATCATGACATTAGCTGAAACCCATGATTCAACTTTACCAAGAAGTTCAGATCCTGCGAGGCTATCGAACTTGCTATTGGTAAGTTTAATTGTAAAGGCGGATTCGCTATTTAAACCTTGGTGGAAGGATAGCTGATTAACTTTAGTAATTGTATCCATTGTTCTTCCTTTAGCTTCTATAAGAGAGTGATAGTTTGGTTTCTAATGCCTAGCATCTGATTTTGAAGTGAATCTAGATTGCTGGAAATCGCAAACTTGTTTCTTGCTTCTTGAATTCTATTATTCACGCTTTTCTATTTTGTGAAACCATTAATAGATATATAAAGGTTAGTAAAAGAAGTTAAAAAGTTATATAAAAGTTATTTTTCTCGTCTTGATATAAATTTTCTAAAAACTATGTAGCTATATATACCAAAATATGGCTGTAATCCTTAGGTTGCAACTCTCGCGCATTAAACTTAGAAGTCTACTACACCTATTGCAGGGGCAGATCATACTTCTAGGTTTTTATTGTTTAGGAATGAAAATTAAATAGCTTGCACATATTAAACTCAAAACTGGTTCGGCGGGCTTCGCCCACCGAACCAGTTTTGGGTTTTATTAAATTTTTATTCCTTAGGTACTGATTAGACTATTTCTCCGAATAGATCGTAATGATCGGCGGCAGTAACTTTGACGGAAAATATTGAACCGAGAGTTGCTTTGGCTAGGGGATCACGGACATAGACCACCCCATCAACATCAGGAGCGAATCTTGCCGATCGCCCAATTAGTTCGCCTGTGTCTGGATTTTCTTGCTCGATCAACACATCAACGGTTTTACCGATCTCTAACTGGTTATTCTTGAAAGAAATTTCCTGTTGAGCTGCCATGATGCGATCGCGGCGGTCTTGTTTGACTTCTTCGGGCAATTGATTGGGCAAATCAAAAGCAGGTGTCCCTTCTTCAGCCGAGAACGTAAATACGCCGACATGATCAAACTCATGGCGTTTTACAAATTCTAATAAATGCTCAAACTGCTCCTCTGTCTCCCCTGGGAAGCCGACAATGAAGGTAGTACGGGTGACAGCATTGGGGAGCGCTGCTTTGAGTTGCTCCATAATCTTGTCATTGATCCGCCCTTGCCAAGGACGATTCATAGCTCTTAGCACATCGGGATGTGAATGCTGCAAAGGCAAGTCTAGATAAGGAACCACATTAGGTGTGGACTTCATCGCGTTGATTACTTTTGGGGTCAAGCCTGTGGGATAGGCATAATGCATTCTGATCCAAGGCACATCTACTTGCCCGAGAGCGGTTAAGAGTTCGGCAAGTCGAGGCTGACCATAAATATCTAAACCATAATTAGTAGTGATTTGCGAAATCAAAATAATTTCTTTTACGCCTTCACTGACTAGGCGATCGCATTCAGTGACGATCGACTCAATCGATCGCGATCGCTGATCGCCGCGCAAATGGGGAATGATGCAAAATGCACAACGATAATCACAGCCCTCAGCTACGCGGACATAGGCAACGGCTTCATTAGTGGTGCGATAGCGCGGTACGGTGTCATCGGCGATATAGGTAGGAACTTGAGTAACTTCTTTGACTCGTTCGCCTTTCTCAGCACGTTCGATGACATCGACAATTTTTTGATAGTCGCCAGTACCAACTAAAGCGACGGCTTCAGGGAGTTCATCGAGTAATTCTTGCTGAAAGTGTTGC
>JANNDZ010000254.1:0-2756 GCA_031378395.1 Pseudanabaena sp. OTE_75_metabat_487_sub | reverse complement strand
CGCGCCCCACCCCCCCCCAACTCTCTTTTTGGTTTTGCTATATCTGCGATCGCTTTAGCCAAAAAAGACGATCCAGATCGGCAGCATAAAAATTAGTCCGATAAAAGAGAAGGCGATCGTGCTAATTAGTAAATCGCGATCAAGGTTATAGACTTCAGCAAGAATTAGTACCGATAAACCTGTAGGCGTACCAGACATCAGCGTGAGGATCAGGCGCGGATCATTGCGGAGTCCAAACATCGTTGCTCCCATCCCGATCACTAAAGGCACAATTCCCACACGCAAAAAAGCCGCGATCGCCGCAGGTTTGAGGCTGTCCCATTTCTCGATTTTGCCTAATCGTAGTCCCACCAATGACAATGCAAAGGCGATCGTTACCCATACACCCATATCCAACCCCGACTCGATCGCATCAGGTAGCCCAATCGGGCGCGTATACCAACCGATCGCAAAAGCCCATAGACTCGGCACAGTAGCCACATCCAGTAGCAACTTCCACCAAGGCGGCTTCACATCACTTTTGCCAAAGTAGCTAGCAATAAAAACCGCAATGCCATAATTACCTGCAACATTACTGGCGATACTGTATAAAACCGCCCAATCAGCATAGTTAGAACTTGCCAGAGAACTGGTTAGTGTCAAGCCCACAAAGCCTGTGTTCCCCAGCATGGTCGCCAAAATAAAGCTCCCCAAACTAGAGCGATCGCTATGTTCCTGTTTCGCAAACTGCCAACCGACTAAAGCCAATAGCCAACTGAGAATCAACGCTGCGATCGCCACATAGGGAATATAGGGAGTATCTGAAAATTCCGTATGTCTAGCGAGGACAAATAGTTGCAGTGGCACTCCTACCCAATAAAGAGTAATGCCCATAAATTTGGAGGTGTTAATTGGCGCAAATCTAGACGCTACCAAGCCAACACCCGTCCAGACCATCAGTGGGATATAAGCATTGATCAGTTCGTCAAAATGGAAGATAGACCAAAACTGGTCGGGATCACTTAACAGCATTCAAAATCCATTCGGCAACGCCATCGGCAAGGGTCTTAGCTAATAACTTTTGCTGTTGCGGATTGATAATCCATTCAAACTCGACAGGATTGATCATAAAACCCAATTCCAAAAGTACGGATGGAGCAGTTGTGGGACGGGCGAGGGCAAGATTATTCCAATAAACTCCGTAATCAGCACGATTCAGCTTTTTCACGACATAGGTATTAATAAACTTGGCAAAGTCTTCTGCTTGTGGATTGTACCAAAAGCTTCCCATTCCTGACGTATTAATTGCATCCCCATTATCAGGCAAAGCATTGTAATGAATGCTAATCGCTAGAGTTGGTTCTTCTTGATTAATTTTATCGACCCTTGGCTCCAAAAGAACATCTGAATCATCAGTACGAGTCATAACGACCGTAGCACCGCGATTTTGTAGCTCAGTTTGAAATAGTTTTGATGTGATCAGTGTGACATCTTTTTCGGGGTAGCCTGTGGGCCCGCGCGATCCTAAGTCTTCTTTACTTCCATGCCCTGCATCAACAAGAATCTTCACACCTTGAAGTGGCTGAGAATTGTCTGATACATCTGAAATCAGAAGCGGCGGATGCTTGAGGGATAAAATCAGATTTGAACCTTGGTAGCGAACTTTATAGCCCCATTGCTGCTTTGGTTTGAGACTAATCGTATAGGTCACCTTATTAGGGTCGGTTTGTACCCATTCCAGCTTATTAATAATCGATTCTGGATCAATTGAAATCGTATCAGTTTGAGCAGTCACATTATAGAGAGTGAAAGAAAATAAGCGATCGCCTTGGGTAATCGCTAGCGGCACTGGTACTTCTAGGGGAATTGTCACCTCTGTCCACAGATTATTTTGATTCGATACTCGCTTAGTATTAATGCTGCGAACAATTGAAGGTGGTGGAGTCTCTGCGGCTTCAAGCTTTGTCATACTCTTTCTCACCCAGCCACCGTAGTCTAGCCGTAGCCAATCACCCTGTTTGCCTGTCACTAAGGCTTTGGTTCCTTTAGGCAAAGGTGTGATCCTTGAAAAATCAGTACTTGCACCAGTTCTCGCGTCAGCCGAGATCGCTGTTATTTCGGCAACTTGGATATTGGTCGGCGAGAGAATCTCTAGGTTGCCTTTGGCTTTTTGCTTAACTATGCGATCGCCTAAGCGCATTTCATATTCAGGTTGTCCCAATTGACTTGGCTTTTCAAAGGTGGTACATCCACGAAAATATCCTGAAGGAGATTCGGCAGTAGCTTCATTATTGCCTGTCAGTACAGAAGAATTTGGCGGTAATTGGACATTACGACGACGAGGCATGAGGGGAATTTCGCGATCGCTAATTTTCACTAAAACCGTTGAATTGGGCGTAGCGATCGCATCGAAGCAGATTCTTTCATTGGGTTGTCGCGCCGTATCCACAGTTGGCAACAGTGATTCATTGACAAATCCAATATCTTTTGGGGGCAATGCAATGCGTGACTCCCTTACTACTTTCACATTAATCAGACGCTCACTATTGCGATCGCCTTTGCTATCGACGTATTTGATCGCAAAATTATTTTCACCTAACTGAAGCGTCAAGCTTGGAGCAAAATGTCCCGCCTCAGTACGCGATATAGCTTTGCCATTAATGCTGACATTGCCATCTTTGGGCGCAGTCCCAACAAAAAATAGGCGATCGCTGGTGGTGATATGTCGCAACGGTGGATAAGTAAGATGCAGTTGCATAGGTGGTACAAAATTCTGA
>JANNDZ010000583.1:0-6241 GCA_031378395.1 Pseudanabaena sp. OTE_75_metabat_487_sub | reverse complement strand
GTCCAGTTTTTTGTAATCGCTTAAGCGCATCTAGAGCCACCTCTGATACTTTTCCATCCTTCGCTAAGGTTCCATCGTAATCTGTAGCTAATATTAAATAGTGCATATTTTTTGAATAATTACTTAATTGCCAAAAGTCGGAAAGTTTCGCCCGAACGGGCTAAACTTTCCGACTTTTGATGAGTAATTTAGCTTAAAGCTGCTTTACCAGATTCAGGAGCGCGTAATTCATCTAGAGAAAGCTTTGGTGTCTCAGTATAAACTGAGTCCAATAGAACTTCTAAGACATCAGCATCACGAGAAATGGCGATTGCTTGATGGGTAATTAATTCCCCAACATTGAGAATCACTTCATCATTGCGATCGAGAATTACACGAGTTACAGGACGACCCAAAGCACCTTTAATTCTTTTATCCTCATATGCTTGAGTGCCATGATCTTGCAGATTGCTAGCAGTTTCTTTTACCTGCTCCCACAGTCCCTTGGCTCCGTCCTTAACCTGTTGCCCGACATTAGAACCAGTAACTCGCAAAGCATCACCTGTAGTTAGACCCACTGCTTCTAATAGAGCTTGTTCTTGATGATGAGTTTTGGCTCTTTCAATTACTTTTGGAGTCACAATTTGACCTTCCACAGCCACAACTGAGCCTTCAGGCGTAAAAATCATCTTGTTTACTCGCCGACCTTGTGCCTGCTCAAGACCGATATTTGCGCCCAGGCCTGTAACAGCACCTGACAATCTTTCGCCCAGTCTCTCCGTCACACGTCCTCCCGTTGCATGATAGAGGTCGTTAGTCATATTCAGGTTCCGAGCAGCCAAGATATGTGATGAATTCACAACCTGTCCTTCATGAATTAAAATTATGCCATCGGTAGTTTCTAAAGTTTTTTGAGAAACTTTTCCTAATATAAAAGTTTCTTGTTCTTCAGGGTCAACAACAGCATTAGTAAAGCTAGTACCTGCAAATGTCGTCGCTTCTTGAAACTTCTCTCCTGTAAATTGAGCAGCTTCTTGAGCCTTTTCTCCTGTAATTTGCGCCATTTCCTGCACTTTTTCACTTGCAGTTTGCATAGCACCTCTAATTCCACCTACTTGCTCTTGCATCAGATCAGCAGTTTCAGAAGGCACAAAGGCAATATCTTCACCAATCTTGAGGGTGTCAGGAGCAGGGACAAAAGAGCGTCCAGAGTAGGCATCAGCGAAGATGCCACCTGACACTTCATATCCTTCGATCGCACCACTAGTATCATCAAAGTAAAGGTCAACCATTGTCCCCAAATCACGCCCATCAAGAGTCATAATTCTTGTGCCTTTCAAGGTATTATCTCTTTCTAAAATGTTTTGAATCTGTGGGAATTCTCTGGCAGAATCTATCGCATCTCTGGATGCAACAATTACAGCATCAGCACCGATCGCCTGAACATTAGTTAAAGGCAATACCAACGAATCACTAAACCAACCACTCTCATCAACAAGAAAACCTAATAATTGATTACTCTCTTGATCAAAAACCAAGTCCACAATTGTTTTGAATTCTTCCCCAGAGTCATAGGCGACTATAGGCTTGCCAATCATCCCTTTGCCATTACGCATTATCATTCTCCTCAATTTGATAAAAGTCAACCTTAATTGACAGGTTTGTTAGTTCTTACAGGTTGGCTAGTAGAGGTACTTTTTACTTCAGCATCTTTCCCAAAATCAGGAAGGAAATCAATTACTCCAAAGTATTCCAATGCTACTGCTCCAGCAGCAGCTATCAGCATAGCTAAAGCAGTATATAGAGCAGAATTATTTTTCTTTCCTACAAGTCTAGGCATAAATTTTCTCGCAATTTTATAGTTGCATAGACAAATTTAAAATTTCTCTATGTTCATACCATTACAGAAGGATGTTTAGTTTCTTGATTGAATTGATTGAATTGAGTTACTTTGCAACAAAGTGTTACAAGACTTACTTCCATCTATGCTTGTAAGTACTTTCACAAAATAAATTACGCAAACCCGTAAAGGTGCGCCCCTGCGGGGGGCGCACCTTTACGGTTTGCATCTAATCACAGTCTTAAATACATCCTTCAACAGAAACACTGTAGGTATTACCGATCGCATTCAGTCCACCCACAAATACATTGACTTGAAAAGGATTACTAGACGATTGTGGTACACCCATTAGTCTTAGCGGTTGACCAACCTTAACTGCTACATTATCTTTTTTATAAGCCCGACTAGAACTGCGATCGCGATACTTTAAGCTTAGCTCTACATCATAGTTAGCATTGTTTTCAGGAACAATAGTCGCCTCATAACTATTAAAAGAGCGATCGCTAGGTACAGAGAAATCTGTATTCCAGTTGTTACTAGTTACTAGTGTGCTAAAAGGAGAAACAGTTTTTTTTACAGTCGTGCCAGTGCCTCCGATTACATTAAGAGGATAACATTCGTCTGCTTGAGCTGACGATACAAAAGATAAACTTAGAAGCAATCCAAAAGCTACCAAAAGCTTTAGCTGAAATGATTTTAGGAACATATAACCTTCTTGAATTATTTAAATTATAAGAATGGTTGGCGCAAAGCGCCGACCATTCTAGGAGTTATGATTTTGTGAGAATAGCTTGTAGCTTTGCCTCGTCTTCATTTGAGAGAGAAGTTCTAAGAACTTTGCCCTCAAATCTGCTGAGATCGGTTAATACTTGATCAGGAGTAGATTCTCTTACTAACACAATCATTGCCGAAGTACTAGGTAAAATAGTATTGCCAACTTTTCGGATAAAGTTGTCTGTCAAAGCCCCAGAAGTTGCTCCTACTAAAGCTCCAAGCACTAAGCCCAAAACAGGGTTAGAAAAGATCACACCAACTAATATCCCCCATAAGCCTCCACTCAATGCACCAGCGGCAGTCATTGTTTGAGTCCGCTTAATTCGCACTTTTCCATCTTCATTCCTGATCACGAGCACTGCATCTTCTAAATTAATTAGATTGTCGCGTCCTAAATTTCGGAGTTCCAATATCACCTCATCAGCAGCAAACTCATCTTTAAAACCAACCGCAATTAAGTTATTCATTCATTTCTAAAGTTTCTAACATGAATAATTTCAGGATGAGAACAATCGGCACAAAGTGCCGATTGTTTTACGTATTATGATTTTGTGAGAATAGCTTGTAGCTTTGCCTCGTCTTCATTTGAGAGAGAAGTCTTTAGAACTTTGCCTTCAAATCTGCTGAGATCTTCTAGTACTTTGTCAGGTGTAGCTCTCCTGACTAACACAAAAATTGCTGAGGTGCTAGGCTCAATGGTACTGCCCACTTCTCGGATAAAGTTGTCATCAATCCCAAGGTCTGTCAATGCTCCAGAAATTCCACCTGCGATCGCACCAACAGCCCAACCCAAGAGAGGATTAAAAAAGATGAAGCCAAATAGCAGTCCCCAAAAGCCTCCGCTTAAAGCTCCCTCAGCAGTCAGTTCTTGAGTCTGTTTAATCTTTACTTTTCCATCTTTATTTCTGATCACGATTGCTGCATCTTCCAAATCAATCAGATGCTCTTTTTGCAGCTTTCGGAGTTCCAATATAACTGCATCAGCAGTGAACTCATCTTTAAAGCCAACAGCAATTAGACTACTCATTTATTTCTCCAGATTATGATTTTTGTTCTATTCACAATGTTTTAGAGTAGGGAGTAATTCATGAATTGCCCCTACTCTAAAACGCACGTATTTGATGCATAAACCCTAAACAAAATTAGGATTTAACCTTGTTTTTGATCGCTTTAGCAGTATCAGAAGCTTTCCCAGTCAGTGATTTGAGAGCATCTCCTGTCTTGTCTTTGATATAGCTAGCTGCATCGCCAGCCTTATCTAAGGTGTCGTCTTTTGCAGAGTTAAGGTTGTTTCCAGCTTTGTTAAAAGCCTTTTCTGCTTGCTTCACAACAGGTGGAGTATCTTCATTAGAACTTCGCTTCATTTTGTCAAAATCAGAGGTTCCTTGAATTTCATTTAAACCTTGATTCGATGAATCGTCAGACGTGTATTCTGGATTAGTATCGTATGCACTACCCTTTACCGCATCTTCAGCTTTCTTCTGGATGTTAGGCATAGTCAGATTGTCAGTGATTTGATCTGGAGCATTTTGAGCTGCGATCGCAGGATTGACACTAGCAAAGGCAATTAATGCACAAACAACGACCATGACCACAAAGCGCTTTAGAAATTGTGCAGTTTTCATAAAATTTCCTCATGATTTAATTGATAATTGGAACTTGTTTCCTGCTAACACTATGGCAAGTCAATGTTTGATTTCTTGAATGAGTTGATTGATTCTGAAATAAAATGTAATAGCAGATTAGCGAATATTTGCCCTCATCCCTTTCTCCCATAGCGGGAGAAGGGGATGAGGGCAATTTATTCAAATTTTCCTGCTCCCCTCTCTCCTTGGGCTGCTGTGTATACACAAGTCTCTCTGTCTTCGTTGCAATGTATTTAAGCCCCTAAATCCCCCAATTCTGGGGGACTTTGAAAGAATTTTATTTTCTTGTTCCCCCAGAATTGGGGGATAGGGGGCGATTAATTGTTAACTTAACTGAGGTTTATGACTTGTATGTATACGTTAGCTTGCCTTGGGAGAGGGGCTAGGTGTGAGGGTCTTATAAACTTCTGCGTAAGGTGAATTACTTAGATGCAACCACAGCCTTAATCGTGACAGTCTTAACTCCCTTGATCTCCATTGCCAAACTTTTGACTTTATCAAGGTCATTTAGTGATGGAACTGTTCCCGATACGACAACATCAGCATCCTTAGACTCTACAGTCAAATTACCTTTAGGGATATTCGCCTCTAGCTTACTCCGAACTTCGCTAGCAAGATCGCTATCTGGTCGTTTGGTCGAGTCACCCATTGCATCATTGCGTTGTTCGCGAGCGCGGATATCAGCATCCAATTGTTTTTTACGCGTTGCACTTTCAGCATCACTCATAGCTGCTTGAGTGTTTTGTGGTGCGGCAGTAGAGCTGCTAGTGCTACTAGGAGCAGGAGCTTCAGAAGTAGTTCGAGCATCAGTGCAAGCTACTACTGTAACTAAGAGAAAATTAGTTAGTAGTAAAGAAGCAATTTTTGTATTCATGGAAGAAATTCCTCAATTTATTAGTACTTAATCATAATTAAAATCCAAAATCAGATCCTGTACCGCCCGCTGTGCGGGCGGTACAGGATTCTCGGTTTTAGGGTTGCTTAGGCTTAGCTACTTATCTTTGATGAAAATTTATGAATTCAGTAAGGGCAATTCATAAATTGCCCTTACTGAATTCATTTATCTCAAAGAGACTGCGCCTGTTCTACTAGGAGCGTTAGCAGAATCATAAATACCCCATTCATGGATACCATGACGTTGCAAAATCGCTTCGGCTTGATGAATCTCGCTCTCCAAACCGTCAACCATCACTAAGCAATCTCCTTGATCTACGCGATCGCTATATACTTTTGCACGGTCTTTGGGAATGCCTAAGCCGACCAATCCGCCGATGAGTCCACCTGCGGCTGCACCGATCGCACCACCCGTTAGAGTAGTAGCCAGAGTCGTAGCCACAGCGCCAGCCAACATCACTGGCCCAACTCCAGGAATAGCCACAAGTCCTAATCCAACTAGTAGCCCCGTTAATCCTCCAACTGCAACACCAGATGCAGCACCAGTTGCTGCACCTTCACCTGCTTTGTTGTCAAGATCGTTAAGATGCTGAACTTGTTTCTCAGCAGTAATGTCAGAATTGTGATCAACATTATTCCCAATGATCGAAATTTGATCCATATTAAATCCACTGTCTCTCAACTCACTGAGAGCCGATTCAGCTTTTTGATGATTAGAAAATGTACCTGTAGCCCGCTTATATTGTCCGATCATAATCTTCTACTCCGTAAATTCAATTAGTGGCTTAGTTTACTTAAAGAACATAGGCTTTACTAAAAGCACGTAATATCAACTCTTTTAATAAATAGAATTAGTATTAGTAATTTACCCATGTGAACTAGTCTCACACTTATATGTAATAAATCACGTATAGCCAAATGTCAAAAAATGAATAAATTGTATAAGATGGTTTATTAATATTTAAATTGTTACAATTAATAGGGCTATATTAATTTTGATCAATGCTGTAATTTAAAATTCAGTTACAAAATATTTTTTGTCTTAAGCAAAATAAGTATTAATTAAGGAATGAAAATCAAATAACATGTGCATATAAAACCAAAAAAC
>JANNDZ010000238.1:0-5039 GCA_031378395.1 Pseudanabaena sp. OTE_75_metabat_487_sub | reverse complement strand
GATTGCTTCACGAATATTGAGAATGTAAGTGTCAGACCAGTTGGCAGGATATCCAAAAACAACGCCACTGAGCTTCAACAAAATCAAACCAACATCAGGTAGCTTAGGATGATTAGCTCTAGTTTGGATTTGCTCCAGTAGATTTTTAAGCGCAGCAATTAACCACCGCAAACTTACTTGACGGGGATCAGCCCATTGGATGATTGGCTGCCAAGTACTTACGCCGCGATAGGGTAAGCCAAGTTTGAGAAACTGTTTAAAATTGACAAGGGCAACTTCGCCATCTTCAAGTCCAACATTCTGCGATCGCTTAGAGATCGTCCGAATATCTTTAGCGATCGGATCATCTAAGCTTTGATCAGACTGCCAAACAATTTTGCATGGCATTTCATCAGCATCATCCAGATATAAAGAATACACTCGACCAGTATCAGCATTAAGCAAGCTTGCCCTGATGGCGGTACTACCAAAATCAATCCCTAAAACCCAAGTATCATCAAGACTATAAACTTCTTTCTCAGGTGGAGCAGGAATCAAAGACATGCTGCGTGATTCCAATACCAGTGAGTCAATATCGAAGACATTTTCACTGGTGTCACTAATTGGCGCTACTGATGAAAGCCCAAGCTGCTCACGCATGCCATCAAGTAATGGCTCATTAAAGTTAAATGAGTTCAAATCATTCAATAAATTTTCCCACTCATTATCAGCAACATTACTTGGAGTATCCCTCTGAGCATCTGCAAACTCATTGAGCGATAGGTCATCTTCCTCATCCTCAGGAATAGCTTCTTCTAAATCGATGAAATCGGCGATCGTATCCATCAATTCTTCGCCTGAAGATTTCAGTAGCGGAGCTTTTTCAATCGTATTAGTGAAACCATCTAATTTGTCATGTTCTAAAGAAGCAAAAAATTCATCTGCTGACAACTCTGATGATTCAGTTCCATCAGTTCTAGAATCAATATCGTTGCTTGTACTTGGTTGTACCAGTTTAGATTCGAGCTTCTCTAGAGCTAAAGTCCAATCATCTTCGGCTTCTTCTTGCGTAATAGTAGTGTTGGGGGTTACTGAATCCGTGAGACCTTTTTCGATAGTCTCAAGTTCTGTCAGTGCTGAAGAATCACTGAAACCCATTGACTCTTCCTGTGCAAAACCTTGCATAATTGTATCTAATTGTTCTTCAACAGATTCTGTTGCTTCAGGAACATTAAGAGGCTCATACATCGTCTTTGCACCAACATCAATCCCCCCAGAATCTCCTTTAGTTATTGTTTGCATGACTGTGTCAGCATCTTCTGCTTCAGTTGCAGGATCAAACCCAAATAAAAGCGTATCAAGCTCACTTTCATCATCTAAATTTGAATTTTTACTTATTATCGAACCCTGATTGCTAGTCGCAAAGGGCACAAACAAATCATCAAGTTCATCATTAGTTGTAAATGTTTTTACTGGAGAGTATTTAGCTGCATTTTCAGCTATTACTTCTGCAAAAATTGCATCCATATCATCAACATTAGATGGAATGGAATTAGAAAACAAATCAGAAGAAGGAGCCACCTGTATTCCTGAAATCTGATCTTCCGTTTTTATGTCAAACAGAGAATCGGGGTTGTCAAAAATCTCAGGAATATCACTGGATTCAGTTGTAAATGGAGATAGTTGCAAATCGGTAATATTTACGTTCATCTCCGAAAGATCATCACTCTCAGTGAATGAGTCAGCAAATCGGTCAATATATAAAGCGTTAGGATTTTCTATAATTGGTGGAACTTCTAAATCATCAATTTCTGATTGGCTAATATTTTTGTCCCTTGTTTCTTGGGCTGAGACCTCAATAATTGTGGGATAAGCTTGAGATTCTTCAGTTTCCCAATTGGTTAAAGCATAGGGGGTATTGCGAATAAATTGATCAAGATTAGCTGTGATCAGTGGATCTGCTCCAAGCCCAGCATCAAGGCGCTCTAGATCGAAATTAAGATCATTAACTAATGAATCCTCCCATTCTGGAAAAACTGAGTCATTGATATTTTTGCTAGTCAGTAAAATTAGAGATTCATCAGAATCATCAGCTTGATCATTATTAGAATTATTTAAAAATTGTTCGATTTTGGATTCTATACTATCTGGGTTGTCACTGTTTGTTTCTAAATTTATATTAACTGAGGAAATAGGAGGAATTTTAGAAGTATTAAAAGCTTCTACTTCAGGTGTCGAATTATTGAGCATTAGTGACTGGTCTTCTCTCTGAGTAGGGAGCTTAGCCATGTCGAGAGCTTCGTTACCTAGCCATGACAGTAAATCTTCATCAGGTGAGACATCAGCAATATTAGTAGTTGGGCTAGGGCGATTATTACTTTCCTCTAACCATTGCAAAAGTTCTGGATCATCAATCAGTTCTCCAGATTCGCTGACTACCTCCTCCACAGGAAAATTTAATGCGAGTACATCAAAATTATTACTCTCTTCTTCATTCTCTTGCATCCGAGTACGGGGCGTATCAAATCTCTCAACTATTTGGGTCGCCGCCTCTAAATCAAAATCGGGATTTAATTCACGAGCAGCGATCGCACTCTGAGGGTCGAGGATAATACTTGTACCGAAGCCAGCTAGATCAATTAACGGATCAGCTTGTATTTCAACAATTGGCTCCTCGACGGGATGATCCTCGTCTGTACTTAATATAATGTCCAGCGCATCCGAGGTATTTTCATCATCTTTTGTCACAACTTCAAGAAGCTCAGCCTCAATAGTTGATGTTGCGAGTGGTTCAAGTTCATCCGCTTCGCCAAACTGATTGCCCGCTAATAGAGCATTGATCAGTTCTTCATCAGCAGGTTCAGTAAAGGTTTCTAGATATCGGATTGGAATATCATCTGGTAATTCGGGCAATATATTGACGGCAGGCGGAGATATTTCAGCAGAGTTTCGTGGCTGTTGAATAGTCTGTTGACTAATCCGATCAACTAAAGAACTAATCAAAGCTTCACCCTTTTGCTCAAGGGTTTCCATATTATTAAGCTTGGCAGCGATCGATGTTTGATAGCCTTGAATTTCCTGCTCTAGCGATCGAAATGTGGTGTTAAACATTTCATCTAGATGCAGCAAAAAACGATCAGTTTGTTCCTGTACTTTATTTGCAAATTCAGTTTGTGGAGGCTCTGTGAATGGACTAGGAGTAGAGGATATATTGGCTAAATTATCTTGAAGCGTCTTAGCAACTGTTTGGTTAACCCTATCAACAACAGCTCCCTCCATAGTCTGCTGCAATGAGTCCGAGATCTGATCTCGCACGTAGTTATTAACCGAGCTTAAAGATCGATCTATAGCTTCCTGTTGAGTTGTCTGAAACTCTTGAAACTGTTTCATCCAAGTTACACGATCAGATTCTAGCTGTGAGATTTCAGCGTTTAGCTTTTGCTTTTGTTGATTTAAAGTAATTAATTCTTGGCTTATTTGCGCTCGCTGCTGGGATTCAACAATTTTATTTAAACTCGCCGAAATTTCTCCTACCATGAGTGCTCTTTCGACGGCGAGAGTTTGACTGACTACTTGCTGCACCGATTGTTGGACTGACTCTTTAACAACCTGTTGTAATGTCTGCTGAATTGCTTGCTGGAGCGAAGCAATCATGCGATCGTTGACAAATGTAGAATTGGGTTCAGGTGTGCCATTCGTCATTGTGCTAGTCTCCTTTGTCAAGTAAGATTCAGCGCCAAATAAGTTGCTAACTACTGGGCTAACTAATAGGGGTGGCAATGTTTCTAGTTTATCTGTTTTAAATGGGTCTGTCTTGAATTCTGCTTTTTTTGAGTCATTTTGATTAGATTGTTCACTACTTAGCTGGTTGTTTAGTTCATTATGTGGATGGGTTTTTCCCTGTAAACGCGTTACTAAAGCTTGATATTGCTGCTCTAAATTACCCAAATGTGCATCATCAGCTAGGCTTTCGAGATGCGATCGCAACTGTTTTAGCTGCTCTCTCTGGTGCATCATATCTGGAGATGACTTCCTCGATACTGATCCTACTGGGCGGCTCAACAATGTATTAATTTGATCGATCAAACTACTAATCAGAACTTTTGACATAATGCCCCCTGCAAGACCTCCATAGCGACAAGATAAGGGTTTGTCCTTGGATTTATGGTGCTTAGCGCTATTAAATCCAAAGATTACTAAAATTGTTAAGCAAATTGGCTCTTAAATGAGCTACACTCTAAAGCCAAATTTGTTAGCAGACAATAGCACACATCTTTCCCAGTTTTTTGCTAATATCTTGGCGATTTTTCTATAATTTTTTTTGTGAGTTTCGGGCGAAGATGACTATGAAAAACAAATCGCATGTTTCTCTGATTTTTTTGATCGCACTGCCATTTCGCAGATTAACTAACTACTTACTTGTTTCTGCGATCGCGACTTTATCAACTATGGCGATCGCAAGTAGCGCGATGGCTGAGCGGCGTGAGGTCGATATACGATTACTGGTAAATCAAGATGAGGGGTTTACTGTGATGACCCGTAAAGCTGAAATACTAGCGCGATCGGCGGCTCAACGTACATTTGACCGTGATGTACTTGTTTCTGATGTATCAGTCAAAGTCACAGCCCAAAATCTAAACCAAGATCAAGCTGCCATTATCTTGCAATTAATCGTCTCGCGTCGCGAATGGGCAAGTCGTCCCGATCCGAAAATATGGGCAACTTATTTTCCGATGGCAAAATCACTAATTGGTATTAGATAAAAAAATAAGGCTGGCGCTTTGCGCCAGCCTTATTTTTACAAAAAAATAGGCGTTGCTATGCAACACCTATTTTTCATGGGATTAGAATGAGAATACAGTTCTTAAAGTACCAACGAAGATGGTGCTTCCAGTTGTATTGTTAGGATTGAAAACAAACTGGACATCAGGAGTGATGCGGATGTTGTTGGTGACTGGGAAGTTGTAGAACAATTCCAAGTTGGTTTGAGTTGCGTTGCCAAGTTGGCTAGAGATGAAAGGTTGTCCAACTGCAATACCAGCCATAGCACCTTCCTTGAA
>JANNDZ010000581.1:0-11082 GCA_031378395.1 Pseudanabaena sp. OTE_75_metabat_487_sub | reverse complement strand
TCCCTGAAGCATCGTTTCTGCCCTTTTTGTGGGACATCTTATCAATCTTCTTCATCTTTAAAATGTGATAGCTGAAAGCATCTCACAGTCAGGACTTCAGGGCTTCGTGGCACTGTTTTACACGTATCCTGACTATACCCCATAACGAGCCAGAACCACAAGACTGGATGGATGATTTATTGAGTCGATGCGAATTTAAGCAATCTCCCAATGTCTCAATATGTTTATTAGACTGTGGTGTGGCGAGAGTACATCCTTTGCTAGAAAATGGTCTGAGCGTGGATGATATGCATAGTTATGAACCTGCTTGGGGTGTCGGTGATGACCATGGGCACGGCACTAACATGGCTGGTTTGGCACTCTACCGTGATTTATGTGAGTCTTTGGTGACCAGTGACAAGATTCATATTGCACATTGCTTAGAATCGGTCAAAATGTGGCCACCTAAAGGACAAAACGATCCAGATGCTTACGGATGGATTACACAGGAATGTATCAGTCGCGCAGAGGTGCAGGCTCCTTCGAGGAAACGGGTGATTTGTATGCCCATAACACAGGAGGGGACAAATTCTGGAGTGCCTTCGTCTTGGTCAGCAGCGATCGATAATATCTGTTTTGGGCGGGATGAGTTTTCTGATGAGTTGGTGCAGCGATTGATAATCGTTCCGGTGGGTAATATTCGGGATGCTATAGACCACACAGACTATTTGACTAATAATGATAGTGCATCGGCTGAGAATCCATCACAGTCTTGGAATGCTCTAGTGGTTGGGGCTTTTACTGAAAAGGTCAATATTGTTGATTCCAAATATCAAAGGTGGAAACCAATCGCACCTGCGGGGGAGCTATCGCCTACTAGTCGAACGTCACTAACTTGGAGTAAACAGTGGCCGAATCGCCCGGATGTTGTGTTTGAGGGCGGAAATCTGGGGACGGATGGGAGTTGTGCGGGTGAGGTTTTGGATGATTTAAGTTTGCTGACGGTGCATCATAAAGTGGGGCAGCGGTTGTTTACTTTATTCAGTGATACGAGTGCAGCGACTGCTTTGGCGGGGCATTTTGCAGCGCAAATCTTAGTGGATAATCCTGATTTTTGGCCGGAGACGGTTCGAGCATTGATTGTTCACTCGGCGACTTGGACCGCAGAGATGCGAAAACATTTGCCTGCTAATCCACTGCAAAAGGATAAAACATTGCTGCTTAGGCGTTATGGGTATGGTGTAGCAAGTTTGGCAAAGGCATTGCGAAGTGCAAAGAACGATCTGACAATGATCGTTCAAGACGGGTTTCAGCCATTCCAAAAGAAGGAAGGGCGAAGCGATGTTTCAACCAAAGATATGAATCTTCATACCTTGCCTTGGCCTCAGCAGGAGTTGGAAACCTTGGGTGAGCGAAAAGTAGAGATGCGAGTGACACTGTCATATTTTATTGAAGCCAATCCAGGAGAGCGGGGTTGGGTGCGCCGATATGCTTATCCTTCCTATGGGTTAAGGTTTATCACGAAAAAGGCGACTGAAACACTGTCGGAGTTTAGGAAACGATCGACTAAAGATGCACGCGAGGAAGGGGAGAAAGTTTCTCTTGAGGAAGATAAGGGGTGGTTTTTAGGTTCTGAATTGCGCGATCGCGGTTCTTTACACTCAGATATTTGGACGGGAACGGCTGCCGATTTGGCGGCGAAGGAGGCGATCGGTGTTTATCCGGTGGGAGGATGGTGGAAGGATAGACCTGCGAATAATCGGTGGAATGAGGAGGTTAGATATGCGTTGATTGTTTCGATTCGGGTGATTGGGGAGGGGGCTGATATTTATACGCCTGTTGCAACTTTGGTGAGGCAAACGATGGCGATCGAGCTTGAAACTTGAGTGCGATCGCCGATCTAACTCATACTTCACAACCAAATTCGTCGCAAACGTATGTCTACCCTGTAAATCTGTAGTAGCGATCGCTTTGGGCGGTTCACCATAAACAACTAAAATTGGCTCTGGAATCGGCATAGCAGCATCAAGTGTAGTTAGAAGATGCGAAAAAAGCGAGCGTTTTCAAGATTAAAACACTAACTTGTCATAGAAACATCTTAGAGCAAATAATCATCAATTATTTGTCATTAAATTTAAACGAATGAGTATTTATGCTTAGTTTGGTTAACGTGTTTTTGAGCTTTCAGGGTTTTGCTTGGCGCGTTGTTATATATTGATGCGGTATCTATGCCCGTTAGTTAGTTGTTGTCATGCAAAAATGGTTTAATACCGCTGGTCCTTGTGAAGCTGATATTCATTACATGCTGCCGTCTACAGGACGGTTGCCTGAGTTAGTCAAGCTAATTTCGCAGCGGAATTATTTTGTCCTCCATGCGCCAAGACAAGTGGGTGAAACTACAGCAATGATTTCGCTGGCAAAGGAGTTAACAGCTAGCGGGCAATATACGTCAGTGATGTTGTCTTTGGAAGTGGGAGCAGTATTTTCTCACGATCCTGAGTTGGCAGAGAGAGCTATATTAGATGAGTGGCAGGATGCGATTAGATTTTATTTGCCACCAGAGTTACAGCCAAGTAATGGAATTTTAGGAGAGTCAGGTCGTCAGATCGGCGCTTTTTTAGCAGCATGGTCACAGGAATCACCACGTCCTTTAGCAGTGTTTCTTGATGAAATTGATGCACTAGACCTGTTGGGTAATAACGACTAAAATCGCTGAAACCCTCACGGTGATTAGCTTTCAAGACTTCTGACTAGGAATCCTTGAAACCCTTACTCAGTCTATGTTACAAGGCTTTTTGAGCTTATTACCCAACAGGTCTACTGAGTGATGAGACTTTAGTTTCAGTGCTGCGACAAATTCGATCGGGTTTTCCGCGTCGTCCACAGGGATTTCCGCAGTCAGTTGCCCTAGTTGGTATGCGTGATGTGCGGGATTATAAATACGCATCAGGGGGAAGCGATCGGCTAAACACCTCTAGTCCTTTTAATATCAAAGTACGCTCCTTTACTCTGAGTAATTTCACTCTTGAAGATGTGAGAAATCTCTATCGCCAACATACAGAAGTAACAGGACAGATATTTACGCCTGAAGCTATCGATTTAGCCTTTTATTTGATGCAAGGGCAACCTTGGCTAGTGAATGCGATCGCTAAGGAAATAGTTGAATATATTGCTCAAGACCCAGCCACTCCAATTACAGTTGAGTTAGTAAGTCAAGCAAAAGAGATCTTGATTAAGAGACAAGATACACATCTGGATAGTCTTGCAGAAAGGTTGAGAGAAGATAGAGTCAGAGCAGTGATTCAGCCTATTCTCGCGGGGCAGGAACTGCCAGATGTGCCACAGGATGATATTCGCTACGTTTTAGATTTGGGACTTTGTACCAATCAAGATGGTCTGGCTATTGCCAATCCTATTTATCAAGAAGTTATACCAAGAGTGCTTGCCTATGTAACCCAAGTTGCTACCTATCACCCAAAACTAAAGTTAAAACGAAAAATACTAAATTTTTATATAAAAATAGCGTTATTTAGCACTTAGCGAGGCTGTTTTTAACTTGTTTTGAGACGATTTTTGATAGGTAGCAACTTGGGTTAGTTAGCAACTTGGGTTAGCTATATACTGCCATCAAAAAATGATAGTTAAGCGCATATGTCTGAATCACAAACTAGTCCAGCCGAAGCTACTACACCAGATATCCCCCCACAGGATGATCCGATTACTAACTCAGGCTTAAGTGAAGCCGAAGTCGCAGACAGAAAACAGCGCGGCGATATCAATTTTGTTGTCATGCGATCAAGTCGTACTTACAACGATATCTTTAAAGAAAATGTTTTTACCTTATTTAACGTTACTTTTGGGGTTGTTTTAGTCCTGATGACAGCGCTGGGACAGATTACCGATGCCCTTTTTTCAGGATTTTCGGTATTTATGAATATTCTTGTGGGTGTGACTCAAGAAATTCAGGCAAAGCTAACTCTGGATAAACTGGCTCTACTATCAGTACAAAAGGTAAAGGTACGGCGTAATGGCGAATCCTTAGAGATTTCTGTGGGTGAGGTGGTGCGTGATGATCTGATTGAACTTAATCCAGGCGATCGCGCTCCTGTTGATGGAGCCGTTTTGATTTCGCAAAACGTAGAAATGGATGAATCCCTATTGACGGGGGAATCGGATTCTGTAGCAAAACAGATTGACGATATTGTGTTGTCAGGTTCTTTCTGTTTAGCAGGAAGTTGTGTGTTTCGTGCCGACAAAATTGGTGGTGAAAGCTATGCCGCGAAGCTCTCGCAGTCTTCGCGAGTTTATAAGCGCGTATTTACACCCTTACAGAAAAAGATTGATGTTTTAGTTGAGCTTTTAGTCCTTGTCCTGATTGTAGCGGCTTTTTTACATGTAGCTTCCAGCCTTAATTCTGGGCGCTCGATGGTAGATACTATTCGCTATGCTTCAGTAATTATCAATAGTTTTGTGCCAGCAGGTTTAATTTTATCGATTAGCGTTGCCTTCGCGATTGGCGCTGTGGAAATTAGTAAAAAGCGTACGCTGATTCAGAAAATTAATGCAGTTGATTCGATGAATAGTGTGCGAATCCTTTGTACTGACAAAACAGGAACGCTTACTCAAAATAAGTTGGTAGTCAAATCAATTGTGCCATTAGGTGATACTGATGAAGACTCGCTGCGAGAGCTAATTGCGCTGTATACAAATCTGATGGGAACTCAGAATAGTAGTGCGAAGGCAATGGCTGCCTTTACTGATAAGCCCCGATCGCAACCACAATTTGTAAGTGAGATTCCGTTTAGTTCTAGTCGCAAATGGGGCGCGATCGCGATTAATATCGGCACGACAATTATGGTGGGTGCGCCTGAAATTTTGTTTGTCAATCCTGAGATGCAGGAGCAAGCCAAAGAATATGCGCGTCAAGGGTTAAGAGCGATCGCAGTCGTGAGCAGCGAAGAAAGCATTGATATATCTGATAAAAATCCTGCCCTACCAAACAATCGGCGCGATCGCGGCATAGTGTTGTTAGAAGATAGCTTACGTCCTGACGTAATCGAAACAATTGCTGAATTACAAAATAAAAATATTCGCCTCAAAGTAATTTCGGGCGATAGCGTCGAAACTGTAACTTCAATCGCGAGACAAGCAGGGATTGCCGTTCCCGATGATGCAGTCTTTACGCAAAAAACTTTAGAAGCGATGGATACTCATACCTTTAACAGTTCCGCTGCCTATGGAACGGTATTTGGTAGAATCACGCCCGACATGAAACGTCGTTTGATTTCGGCAATGGTGAAGCGGGGTGGTTATGTGGGCATGGTTGGCGATGGTGTAAATGATGTACCTGCATTTAAAGAAGCACAGCTAGCGATCGCTATGAATGACGGCGCTCAAATCAGTAAAGATGTCGCTGATATCGTACTACTTGACAATAATCTCTCGGCATTGCCGCAAGCATTTGCCGCAGGAGATGACATAAAACAAAAGATTCTCTCTTCAGCTTTGCTCTATCTCACCAAAAATATTATGGTGATTCTCACCATCTCTTTTACAGGATTTGTTCATCTCCCCTTCCCTGTGGAACCGCGCCATATGACGATGATAACTATGGCTATAGTTGGCTTACCAACAATCTGGATCGCTTTTGGATGGATAAAACCAAAACGCCTTGAAAACTTCTTGCGCGATGTCTTAGGCTACAGTTGCGTTGCAGGAGGGGTTGGAGCGATCGCGATGACAACAGGCTATGTTCTTTCCTATTACATCAATGGTTGGGTTCTGCTTACAATTCCCACTGGTTCGACTATGATCAACTCCGAGGCTTTTCAAGATATCGCAAGAAGTCCAGCTCAAGCTGTTAGCACGCTGATTGGTATAATCTTCGGTCTATTTGTTTTTTGGAGCCTTACGGATATTTCTATCTAGAAAGTACAGTCTTTTGTTAAAAATTCCACATCGGCTATTCTCGGCTTTGTCTCAGTGGGCTTATCTATTCTCTTAATGTTGCTATTCCCAAATTTTTACCAAATCAAAGTTCCCGATCAATTTGGTTGGACAATGATTATCTTCTTACCAACTTCTTGGTATTACTTATTACGAATGTTGCAATCTAGTAAGCTATTTCGACATTTGCCACGCTATCTCAGTCAGCCTTAATTTACTAGGTAAAGATTCTCAATTCCCATGATAAATTTTCTATTTTTTATAATACAAATTCTGATGAAATCTAAAACTTCTCAACGTCCAATTACTATTACGATGCTCGCAACCACAATGGTTGGCGCGAGTATTATCTTAATTATTGATCGTCTGTTTAACTTCTACATCTATAGATTACTGGAGGAAAATGTTCCTTTAGCTAATAGCAATTCTATTAATTTGCAATTCATCTCAGAAATTGCTTTTTTAGGTTTTGGAGTAGTACCGATTTTAGGTAGTGTTTCACATTTGTTGGAAACTATGATGGGATTGGATACAAAATTCGTATTTGTTGATAAACAAACCGATGACAATATCGTGCATCAGAATGGATTTAGAAAAGCAAATCGTCTTTCGGGCTAAACGCTTAATTCGAGTTCTCAAAGTTAAATGCTTACGTTCGATTTTCTGAGTATTTTTCTTACCGATTAGATGAGTGTTAGGGTCAAGAATCCTCTCGTATGCACCCCACGCATCCATGAAAAATCGCTTGATACCAAATGGTTTAAGGAGATTGACCAACTTAACTAAAGCTTGATCTTGATGTGGTGCTAATACATAAGCTAAAACTGCTCCAGTTGTATGATTGATCGCGTGCAATAACCATCTTTGCTGGTGTTTGCTACCAACAAAACTCCACATTTCATCCATCTCTGCGGACTCAACCTGATAAAGATCAACATCCAAGGCATCTAAATCCAGTTGCTCTAGTAATGGATAGTTAACAACTTCTATATCCTCCTGCTTTTTTTTAATTCGTTGATCGCTGTAGTCGGACTAATACATAATACTCTGCCTGTATCTCTAATACCACTGCCATTGATTGCCATCTCTGCGATTTGTTGTTTTACTTCGGCTAGATGACCTTTATAGGTGTAATCGAGAATAAAAGTCTTGCGGGTACAGTTTTCATTACGACATATGTATCTTTTTTTGCCTGTGGCACTTTGTCCATGTCTATGGATATCTACTCCTCCACAAGTTGGACATTCGACTGCTTCAAATACCATATTTTGGCGTTGCACTAACTATTCTTCAAATCTATCATCTCCCAACAAGTCTGATACATTACCCACATATTCATCATCGTGGTTTTAAAAATGGTTCTTGCGTAAGTCCTATACTACTTAGAGAACTTTACTATAAAGCAACTACCAACATCTAATTGACTAACAACCGTGATTTTACCATTATGACTTTCAGCAATTGATCGAGCGATCGCCAGTCCTAAACCACTACCTCCCGTCCATTGAGATCGAGAAGTATCAGCTCGCCAAAACCTATCAAAAATATGTTCTACTTGCTCGGGTGCAATCCCATATCCTGTATCTTCAACTTTCACATTAATCCATTGCCCAAGTGAATTTGTAGAAATAGTTATCTTTCCGCCTGATGGTGTGTAATGAATGGCATTCTCAATTAGATTTTTAAATAGTCGTAATATTTGTTCTAAATTGCCTTTAATCTTCAGAGAAGTATTGGGTTGATAGTTTAGAATTAAATCTTTTTTGAAAGCTTGAGGCTGAAATTGATTTACTAAATGTTGCAGTAATTCTGTTAATTCAATACTTTCCCAAGTGAATACTAACTTTTTATCCATCCTTGCTAATATTAGCAAATCTTCCGTCAGCCGACTCATTCGCTCTGCTGATTGCATAATTGCGCTGAACTCTTCAGCATCACTTGGGCGCATCCCATCTGGATATCTAAGAGCAACTTGCGAACTAGCCTTGATTGCCATTAATGGACTTCGCAATTCATGGGAAGCATCTGCTGTAAACTGTTGCAAGCGATCAAAACTTTTCTCAATTGGTTGCATTGCCTGTCTTGAGAGAAAAATACCTCCAATGCCAACTAAAATCAAGGATAGCACTGCTCCACCTACTAGACCAAGATCTAATTTGCGAAATGTCTCATTTAATTCTTCAAGAGATTGACTAATTCGTAAATACCCCACTAAGCTTTGATTATAAGTATCTATAATTGGAATATTAACAGTAATTAAAGGAAGATTACTAGATTGAATTTGAATTGACTCTTTGATGACTGAAGGTAGAGATAAAGTGCGATTTCCCTGTATGACAATCGTATTACCTTGGATATCAATCCATTGTAGTGACTGTCTCCGTAAGTCTAAATCTTTCGCCGATAGATCATTAGCAACTTGAATGCGTCCATTCTTAAAACCAGAGCTAGCAGCAACGGTTTGGCCTAAAGTGGTCAACTTATCGACTACTTGACTGGTCATTGTATGCACGAAAACGATTCTTACCGCGATCGCGAATATACTCAAAATGGATGCGAAGATGCCAAGATAAGCCAATAATAATTGCAGTCGAGTTTTCTGAAACATCAGTTTATAATTTAGAGTTAAAGCTATAGCCAACCCCATATACAGTTTGAATTAAATCTTCGTAACCACCTGCGGCTTTGAGTTTCCGTCGGATATTTGTGATATGCGTTCTTACAGTTTCTTCACCAGACAACTTATCTAAGTCCCATAATTTATCAAGTAGATTGGTTCGTGTAAATACTTGAGTAGGGTTTCGTAAAAAGCATTCTAAAATCACATATTCCTTTGGTGTTAAGACTAAGGGCTTTCCATTATAGGTGATCGTCCGCATATTCAAATTTAGTTCTAGTGAGCCTTGAACGATCAATGTCTGTTGTATATCCACAACTCTTCGCGATAATGCTCTAATTCGTGCTGCCAACTCTTCTAAGTCAAAGGGCTTAACTAAATAGTCATCTGCCCCAGTATCTAATCCTAAAACGCGCTCGGGAATAGTATCCCTAGCTGTGAGCATCAATATATGAGTTTTACATCCTGAAGCTCGTAATTGTTTGCATAGTGAGATTCCATCCAAGCGGGGTAACATCAAATCCAACAGAATTAAATCGTATTCAACTGCTTGAGTGTATTCCCAGCCACTGATGCCATCATTAGCAATATCCACAACATGTCCTTGATGCCTTATATCTTTGGCAAGCGGCTTGGCGATATAGTCATCATCTTCAACTAAAAGAATTCTCATACTAAAATCTAGAATCTAAGATGGATAGCCCAAAACTACTCAGGCAGTTTTGGGTGTTACAATAAATTTCAAATATATTCTATCCTGCACGATTTGGGAGAGTTCCCACTTGAATGCTCACTTTGAGCCACTGACCGTTACGGGTTAATTCCAATTGTAAATTACTGCCAACAGTACTATTTTGCACTAGCTGCTGCATATTTTCAGGCTTATTTACATCCGTGTCATTGAGTTTGAGAATTACATCGCCAGCCTTTAGTCCCGCCTTTGCCGCAGGAGATTCCTTTTGAACTGCAACAATCAATACACCCCGCTCGTTATTTACCTTAAATTTATCAGGGAGCTTCTGAAGGACTTCAAGTGTGAGGCCCACCATCTGCACACCGAGATATGGATGATCGACTTTACCCTGACTAATTAGCTGCTCAGCAATACTTTTTGCCTTATTAATCGGAATCGCAAAGCCGATACCTTGAGCACCCTTAATAATCGCTGTATTCATGCCGATTACTTCACCACGTTCGTTAAGCAAGGGTCCGCCAGAATTTCCAGGGTTAATCGCTGCATCGGTCTGTATATATTGTACTTGTTGGTCAGGAATACCGACCTGAGAGCTAGAGCGTCCGATCGCGCTGATGATCCCTGAAGTTACCGTATTGTCTAGTCCGAGAGGATTGCCGATCGCGATCGCCCATTCTCCTGCTTGAATGCGATCGGAATCCCCTAAACCAACTATTGGTAAGTTTTGAGCATCAATCTTGACTACGGCAACATCGGTAACTGAGTCCGATCCTAAAACCTTGCCTTCAAAAGATCTGCCATCTTTGAGCGTGACCGTTACTTTGTCAGCACCACTAACTACATGGGCGTTGGTTAAAATTTGACCATTGCTATTAAAAATAAATCCCGATCCCGTTCCTTTCAGGACTTCTTTTCTGTTTTGATTCGGTGTTTCAGGAGATCCAAACTGTTCAAAGAAAGGATCGTTAGATGCATCGGGACGGTTATTCACAGTGCGAGAGGAGTCAATTCGCACTACTGCTGCGCCCTCTTTCTGCACTGCTGCGGTCACAAAGTTTGTATCACCTGCGATCGGCAATCTCGCCGAAGCGATCGCCTCCACAACTTTTGGCATTGTTTCTTGAGCTTCAGCATTACTACGGCTCAGCATCTGCTTACCACCTAAAGCGATCGATGCGCCCATCAAGAAAATAGCACTATAAAGAACAGGCTTTTGAAATTTTTGGTATTGAAAGTTCATATCTATCTTCTGCAAACGTTTTGCGATATCTAAACTAAGTCGATATAACAAAAGTAAGACAAGATTATCAAGAACTTAAAAAGATATTCGACAAATTGGCACTGGTTCCGTACCGTGAGGAGAAGAAAGTCTTATTAAGCAGGGATTACGGGAATCTGTTGACAAAGTGAGTTAACGTGATTTTTGAGCAAAAATTCCTGTATGCCCTATTTTTACGTTAGGCTACTGCCATTAGACTATACCTTGATTAAATCTCATCCCAATTTCCCGAAGCTTTGCTCTTACGGCTCCATTGCTGGCTAATTTTGTCCGAAGTATTGATTTCAATTTTAGACTATAAGAATTGGAACTAATCCCCATTGCTTATTACATTTATTGCTATACTATGCGCGATCGCTGTTCAGAATGCAGTTTAGATACTCATTTAAACGCTTTGATTAAAGCCTCAAATTGCACTCGCAATGATTTATCATGAGCCGAAACAGGTGGAATCTGGCGGTCAATACCTAGAAATTCATAAACTGCCATCTGAGCAACGCGCACTGAATACTCGACGGTGAAGACGACATCATCCGCGATTTCGACGAATTGGCTGATGAACGCGAA
>JANNDZ010000580.1:0-2729 GCA_031378395.1 Pseudanabaena sp. OTE_75_metabat_487_sub | reverse complement strand
TCTTTTCTTATCCCCCTCTCCCAAGGGGGGAGAGGGGCTAGGGGTGACGGTCTTATAGATTGATATTTAATTAACGGAGAATTTTAAAATGAGTAGTTTTGTTTCAGTTGATCAAGTTGAGAGAACTTTTCCCCTAGGCGGAGGCAAAGAATATATCGCTCTCAAAGGAATTGATTTACATATTAAAAAAGGTGAATTTATTTCCCTCATCGGTCACTCTGGCTGTGGGAAATCAACTTTACTAAATATGATCGCAGGATTAGACCTACCCACTGGCGGCATCGTCATGCTCGAAGATGAGCGCGTATCCCGTCCAGGTCCCGATCGTATGGTGGTTTTTCAGAACTATTCGCTACTGCCTTGGATGTCAGTCCGTGACAATGTGGCTCTAGCCGTTGATGAAGTTCTATCGAATTTATCGAAGGATGAACGCCATGCTATAGTCGAGCGTTATGTGAATATGGTTGGTCTCAGTCATGCGATCGATAAGCCACCTACTCAGCTTTCAGGTGGAATGAAACAACGAGTTGCGATCGCTCGCGCTCTGGCTGTTCGTCCTAAACTTCTGCTACTAGATGAGCCGTTCGGAGCTTTGGATGCGCTGACTCGTGGCAATCTGCAAGAAAAGTTAATGCAGATTTGTAATGAAGACGAAGTTACAGCGGTAATGGTCACCCATGATGTTGATGAAGCTGTATTGCTAAGCGATCGCATTGTCATGCTCACCAATGGACCCTCTTCAAAAATTGGCGGTATTTTGGAAGTGGATATTCCTCGCCCTCGCCAAAGACTAGAAGCCGTTAAGCATCCTAGCTATTACAGCTTACGCAGTGAGATTATCTACTTTTTAAATCAACAGAAGCGCGTTAAAAAGCTCAATGCACGTACCGTAACTACAGTTGCTCGGCACGGATTGGAAAAAGTTAATCTAGAGATTGGCTTCGTTCCCTTAACAGCCTGTGCGCCGATCGCTGTGGCTAAGGAAAAAGGCTTTTTTGAAAAGCATGGACTAGATGAAGTCTCTCTTGTCCGCGAAACCAGCTGGCGCGGCATTGTCGATGGTATCGCGGGTGGTTATTTAGATGCAGCACAAATGCCTTCAGGCTTGCCAATGTGGATGACCCTCGGCGGTGCTGGCGCTTGCAAACCAATTGTGACGGCACTAACCATGACTCGTAATGGTAATGCGATTAGTCTCGATCGCCGCTTTTACGATCGCGGTATTCATACCCTCGCTGACTTCAAAAATCTGCTACAAGACACACGCGATCGCTCTCACCGCATGGGTGTAGTCCATCCGTCTTCCATGCATAATCTCCTACTGCGCTACTGGTTAGCCGCAGGTGGCATCGACCCCGATCACGATGTCGAGCTAAAAACAATTCCACCAGCGCAAATGGTAGTTGACCTCAAAGCAGGCAGTATCGATGGTTTCTGCGTCGGTGAACCTTGGAACTTCCGCGCCGCGATGGAAAATATCGGCTTTACCGTTGCAACTGATCTAGAAATTTGGCAAGGACACCCAGGCAAGGTTTTGGGCGTACGGGAAGATTGGGCTAATGCCTATCCAAATACCCACATCGCTCTCGTCAAGGCACTACTAGAAGCTTGTATGTATTGCGCCGACCCCAATAATGCCGAAGAGATTCGTCAGATCCTCTCTCGCCGAGCCTATGTCAGCACTAATGTCAATTACATCCATTTAGGGAATCCTGATGATGTCACCTGTGCGATCGACTCCCCAATGCGCGAACCTGCTCACCATCAGTTCTATGGCGCTGGTGTCAACCGACCTAGCCGTTCTGAGCATCTCTGGCATATTACCCAGATGGCTCGTTGGGGCGATGTTCCCTTCCCTCGCAACTGGGTAGAAGTTCTTGAAAAGAGCTGTCGGGTTGGAGTCTTCAGTACAGCAGCTCGTGAGCTTGGGTTGACCGATATCACCTATACCCGAAATGCGATTCAACTCTTTGATGACATTCCCTTTAATGCCGAAGATCCGATCGCCTATCTCAACCAGCTAGAGATTAAGCGCAATATCACGATGGCAGAGATTGGCATGGATTCTATGCGAATGGTTGCTTAACCTCCCAACTGTAGGGACAATTCATGAATTGCCCCTACAGTCATACAAGAATTTTTATAAATTGAGTGCAAGAAAGAGTAATAAAATGACCCAAACCACCCTTAACCCCACACCAGTCGCCACCATTCCTCCTCAAGAATCCTTCCTTCGCATTGAAAATGTTTCCAAAATTTATCCCACACCTAATAATGGACAATATGTAGTTCTAGATGGTGTAAATCTTCATGTCCAAGAAGGTGAATTTATCTGCCTAATTGGTCACTCTGGCTGTGGCAAGTCCACCCTCCTAAACATGGTTGGCGGCTTCTCGAAACCATCGATCGGCGAAGTTTTAGTTAATGGCAAACTGATTACCAAGCCAGGGCCCGATCGCATGGTCGTATTCCAAGGTTATGCACTCTTGCCTTGGCTCACAGTATATGAAAATGTCATGCTGGCGGTAGACTCAGTTAATCCAAATATGTCGAAAGGCGAGAAAAATGATATCGTCCGCCATCACCTCGCTATGGTCGGATTGAGTGAATCTGCTGAGAAAAAGCCAACGCAGATTTCGGGTGGAATGAAGCAGCGCGTATCGATCGCGAGAGCTTTATCGATCCGTCCTGAAGTTCTGATCCTTGATGAACCATTTGGCGCTTTGGAT
>JANNDZ010000209.1:0-5036 GCA_031378395.1 Pseudanabaena sp. OTE_75_metabat_487_sub | reverse complement strand
AAAAATCTAAAAAATTTCCTAATTACAAGCTGACCTTTTATCACAAAGGCATGGGCGAAGGCACAAACACTTGTGCTGTCACCTTTACAGAATTATAAGTAGGCAAGGCGCTTACTTAACCATGAGCAGATGATTGCCAAGCTGAAGCCAACCGCACAGGATGCAGTTCTCGGAGGTCAATTACCACCGCCACTTGGTGCTGTGGTGCTAGGTGGTTTGGACGGGGTAAAAAGAAGATTAGCTAGTCCCGTGATCGCACCCAGAATTGCCGCTCTGAGAGAAGCCCTCAACTATGGTGAAATAGGGTTGAACTTGATTTTGCGAGGTTTAGAAGATGAATCGCTCAAAGTACAGCGCACAGCTCTGTTATTACTCTGGCGAAGACCTGAATCTTATATCCGTCAAGTATTAGCCGAATATAGTCAATATCATCTATTTGATATCGTCGATACTGTGCAAGGTCATACCGATGCGATCGCCTCTCTTGCCTTGTCAGCCAATGGCAGAATTTTATATAGCGCTGGCGCAGACTTCACGATCAAGGTTTGGGACTTAGGGAAAGGGGAAAATAAGCAGATTGGGACAATTCGCGGTCATAGCCATATTGTTACCTCCATTGCCCTTAGTGCTAATGGCAGAATATTAGTCAGTGGCAGTCGCGATAAAACGATTAAACTCTGGGATGCGCGATCGGGCAAAGAACTACTAACGCTCACAGGGCATATCGGCTATGTCAATTCGGTCGCAATTACTCCCGATGGAAGAACTTTAGTTACTGGCAGTCAAGACACCACGATTAAGCTTTGGGATATTAAAACAGGTACAGAAATTCGCACTCTGCACGGTCACACAAGCCTTGTAGATTCCGTTGCGCTAAGTCCTGATGGTAAAGCGATCGCGAGTTGCAGTTGGGACACGACTATTCGCGTATGGGACTTAATTTCGGGCAAACAACGCTGGGAATTTATCGGACATTCAGCGCGGGTTCTCTCATTTGCGATCAGTCCCGATGGACGGACTCTTGTCAGTGGTAGTCTCGATACGCGAATCAAAGTCTGGGATTTACAAACAGGTAAAGCCATTCGCACCTTAGAAGGGCATTGGGGCTGGGTAAAGTCGTTAGTTATTAGTCGCGATGGTAAAACCTTGATTAGTGCCAGTTATAAAGAAATCCGCGTGTGGAATTTAGAAACAGGTGAACCAATTCAAGTCCTTAATGGACATATCAATCTGATCAACGCGATCGCACTTAGTCAAGATGGACAAACTCTAGTCAGTGGCGGCGAAGATTGCAATATTCACATCTGGAGCGTCCCTTAACATAATCTTTAGGCAAGGTATGAATTGCATATGTTAAGTAGGCAAGTGTTAAGTTGTCTGTTACCTAACTACTTACACAATGTAAGTAGTTAGGTAATTCAGATCGGAATTTATGAGCGCTTTCGTCCAGAGATATACAGGGTTAGACGTACCAAAGGCGAAGTTAACACAAACCAGAGCAGGATTATTTCAATTGGAGTTGTATTGTGCGTTGGAAAAATAGGCTTAGATGATTGGACAGACTCAACAGAACAAATTTTTTTTGTTTGGCTATGTTGAGGAAATACTTGAATTTCAAAATGTTCTGAAACGTAGCGGATCTCCCAGCCTGTTTGGGCAACATCAAAGAGATGTTTCATCGATAGCTTTGGTTTCGATTTTTTGTTCATGAATTTAATCACTTAATTTAGTGGTCAAACTCATTCTTCTTGTCATTTCCCAAGTGCCATCAATAGTTGAGATTTTAGCGATCGCTTAGCTGATGTTGCCTTTCAAGAACTCAAACGCCTTAAATAAATCGCTTTCTGCTGGTTGGTTTAGCTCAGGTGTCTTTTCAAAGTGGTATGACACCCAACGAACATTTTTACTTTCAATGCTTGTATAAAAATATACTGCATCTGAAATTTCAACAAATTTTATGAATGGTAGTAACTCAACGGGCTGGGTTTGGTTTGAATGAACCAAGTACAGTTTTTTCTTATCAAGACCAATCAATGACCTGAGTTCAATTTCCCTAAATGGCGATTTAGCCCCAACAAGTTCTTTGGCGGTAAAAGTCCAAACACCTTCTTCAAGCTCACCTTGTTTAGCCGAAATAACTTTTGCGTCTTCAAAGCCATCCGCAATATATTTTCTCAACTCATTTAAATTTTGTTCAAGAATGGCAACTCTTTTCTTACTTTCTTCTTCACCAGTAATTCCTCCATGCCCCTTCCAATGATTGCGATATTGACGAACATCATCAAGAATATGTCCTATCTCTTTGCTAGTAAGCATATTTAGAAAAGCTGGATCTGGATTTCCATAAAGTTGTTTACAAAAGTCTTGTGTATTTTTATCTGCGTTAAGATACGCCCTTGTCGCTTTTGAAAGGCTTGAAGTTAGATTATTCCAACTAGCAAATGTTGCTTTCAGATACCAGTCTTTAAATTTTTCGTCTTTATTGATCCATTTATGACATTCTTGAGTATAGAAATCTTGATTTTTGACTAATGCACTCAACATGATCATGGAGAAAAATTCTGATAATGCTTCAAAAAAATGAAAAAGATGCTCAATTTTTTTGCCATTGTTTTTCGTAGCGTAGTAACGCCATAAAATGGAAGAAAGTGGGAAAGGTAAGGTTTCAATCAAATCTTCAAGCTTTTCTTCTGTATTAATACTTTTAATTTCTTTAGAGATTGACTTGTATTTTTGAGGATGTTTCCATAGAGATCTTTTTAATTCTTCTAGATGAGAATAAAATTTGTCTATTTTTTTGTTTGTCTCAGCTATTTCAGATTGAATTTCTATATTTGGCAGATACAAAACACAATTAAATACTTGATAAGAATTTGAGATTTCTTTGATTACAGCAAGTTGTCTTAGCTTTTGACCAGTATAACTATTCAAATAGTCTGCAACGTAGGTAGAATTAGCTTTCGATTCATCAAGCTGAATTTGAAAGACAGAATATGAATCCATATCAATTTCTGAGGGATTAGCGACTATATGGCTTTTAAAGCTTGAAAGATAAATTGAATTTGGTAGATATTCAAATTGGTTTCTTTGTTCATTTTGTAGTTTATTAATAGATAATATTACTTCGCCTAAATCAACTACTGGATTTCCAATGCGCTTAGATAATTTTTGTATCTCATCTTCTAAAATTAAATCTTGAACTGAGCTAAACTTTTTGATATCAACCAAACAGCCTAGTTGGATTTCTTTTCCTTTCTTTCGATTTGTATAATTGTCAAATATAGCTTTATTAAATTCTTCTTCACTTGATATCTCCGCAACAAAAGTATTTTCTCTTAATTGCTTAGTGAGAACAACAATAATTGCTTTAACGCCAGTAGCATAGGGGCGAAGTATTCCATTTGGTGTAGCGAAAACTGCATCTACAAATAATCCAAGCTTGCTTAAAACTTCTTTCTTGTTATCAAAAATGAACGCTGGAGTTGTCAAGAAAATTCCTTTTCCTGTTTCGTTTAAAAGTAAAGATGATTGGATTATCGTGGCAAAGCCAAACTCGTTAGGTAGTGAAATTCCATCAATCTTTATTCTTTCTTTTCCCCTCATTAAGCTGATTGGCGCAAACGAAGTAACCAAATCAAATTTTTCTCTGATATTTTGTATCTCTTTTGAAATATCACCTAAATGAATTTGAGGTTTATCATTTGAGAAAAATGTATTAATAATTTCAAGTACTGACTCATTTAAGCAATAAGCTGTTGTCTGTCCAAAATCAAAAAAGTTGCAAGGAGATGAAGGTGTAATCCAAGGATCTAGATGTGATTTAGGATTGACAGATTTTGCAATTTCGTTAATGAAATTAAAAACATAAAGCGGCGGCACAAAACTTTCATTGTCGCCTGAAAAAAGTTGAATAGCTTTTTCATCATCTAAAATACTGTAAAGGGCTTCTATTCCCTTTGTGGCTGCGATTAGTCCCAGCATTTTGCTGATTAGTTCCAGCATTTTGCCATCACGCATTCGGAAATTACTTGTTGATCTTAGCTTGTCAAGCTTTTCCAAAATTTTTTGTTTGATTTCTGATTGGTTAATCATTTTTCAGCCCACCTAATTTATTTAGTTACTGCGTAATCTCTGAATTTGGCGATCGCTTTGTTGAGCCCATGCAGTATTTTTTTGCTGATTAAAATAAGCTTGTGCTTGAATAAAAGATTGAATCGCATCTTGCTTTTGTCCTGCCCTTACCTGTGCGACACCAAGCGTATAGAAAGCCTCTGCATAGTCTTTACGGAATTGCAAAGCATTACGCAGTTGCCCGATCGCCTTTTCTGTTTCACCTTGAATTAATAAAGCAGCTCCCAAATTGTAATAAGCTTCTGCATATTCGGGATTCAGTTGCAACGCTTTGGCATAGTAGGAAATCGCCTTTGGGAGATCACCCTGAGTTTGAATTAATAAACCTAAGTTATAAATCGTTTCAGGTGC
This sequence comes from Pseudanabaena sp. OTE_75_metabat_487_sub, assembly GCA_031378395.1. Taxonomy (GTDB): domain Bacteria; phylum Cyanobacteriota; class Cyanobacteriia; order Pseudanabaenales; family Pseudanabaenaceae; genus Pseudanabaena. Next base: position 554 of record JANNDZ010000209.1, on the reverse strand, counting down.
TTGAGGATTTAGCTTCAGGGCTTGATTGAGATTAGCGATCGCATTGTTTATATCTTTTTTGTCTTTAAATGCTAGACCGAGATTGTAATAGGCAACCGAAAGTTTTGGATCGAGACGAACGGCTTTTTGTAAATTAGGTATGGCTTGATTAGGATCTCCCGACTGCAACTGCGCTGCTCCCAAATTACTGTAGGCGATCGCAAACTTTGGATCGAGTCTGGTTGCCCGTTGAAAAGAATGAATGGCTTCTTTGAGCTTGCCCCCCTGCGCGTAAGCCAGCCCAAGATTGTAATGAGCAGCCGTGAGTTCAGGATTTTTCTTAATCGCTGCCCGAAAAATTACCACCGCCCCTTCCAAATTCCCCAAACGCACATAAGCATTACCACGCTCCAAAAGCTGATCGGCAGTTTCATTGGGTGGGACAACAATCTGTTGCTGGATTTGCACTTTTTGCGGTGGTTTTTCACGCAGCTGTGCGATCGCCACATCTGCATAACTCACACCAACTAATAAGTAGATAGACCCAATTAAAAAACCAAAACCTGTTCTGCCCG
>JANNDZ010000117.1:0-20588 GCA_031378395.1 Pseudanabaena sp. OTE_75_metabat_487_sub | reverse complement strand
CCAGACAGTCATTCCCACAATTAAAGCTAAAAGCAACACACCACCCACACCATGCCAAATCATCGTTTCCATCGCTTGAAAACCCCAAGCACTCTTCACATTCTCATCGGGAGTAGCAAGCAGAATTTCATAAAAGCCTGCGCCGACGGTAAAGAAAGTAACGATCGCGGCGGCGACCATGTTATACCAACCGACATCAAAAAAATTCGACCTAGCCGCAGGGATCGCCATAAATTTGAATAGCGGCTTTTCCAAAACAAAAAATACGCCCACCAGATCAAACCCGATCGCCACGATAAACAAACCGAGGGTCAAGTGAACGAGATTAGGATGAATGGGAATGCTGTAGGGTAAGCCATTCACTCCCAATTGACCATGTAATTGATCGATTAAAGTTGCAATCATTTTAAACTAGCCTCCCTTAAAGCTTCAACTACTGGAACGGTATGTAGTCCATAAACCCAAACTAGTAGATCACCTAAATAAACTTGAAACAAAACTATTCCTGTTAATAGTACACCTGCAAAGAGAAATGAAATAGGTAAAGTCTTGGGATCACGGATACGCAAGACATACCGCCATCCTGTCATCGCCGCAATGATTCCTGATAGTGACCAGCCAATGATCGTATGTAAGTTTAAAGTAGGTTCTACTGAACTATAAGGTTCTGCAAGTCCAGCTTCAATTTGTCCAAAGACAATGGCAATAAAGATAGAAATCGTGGCAAAAAACAGATTCCACCAACTAACTTCGTATAGGCGAGGATTACGGGTGAAATAGGCGATCGCATCACATACTACGGCAAATAACACCATCGCAATTACAAAATGCACCACGATTGGATGAATTGTATCTGGATATGGCAAATTGTGGTCGTTCAACGGTGGAAGGTATTCCAGCATCGTATTTTCAATACTCAATGAAGGATTAGATTTGCGTATGCTTTTATTTTAGTCTAAACAAAAATTAATCTAAGTCAAAAGACAGCTCGTCAAATCTCATGCAATATTCTCATGCAATATATAGATCGCAAAGCTTACATACATATTTTTGAGCCTAGATATTTTAGTATTTGTAATACTTCATAAAGCTCATTATTAGGGTTTACCAAAGAAAATAACCGCGAATTAGTATACTCATCGCGCGAAGTCTTCAAAAATAAAAATTCATTCCCATTAGTAATCATGCCAAATGTTGATTGCATGGTTTCCAAATTACTCAACATATAAGCTAAAGCTTGTGGAATTGCTCTTGTTGCTGCAAAATCACTTCGTTTTGATTCAATGACTAATAACCAAAGCCGATTTTTTATCACCAATACATCGATCCGCCCTCGAATTATTGCTCCTTCATCTTTCATCTCCAAGGCTATAGCTGTTTCTGTCTCGATCCGAAATGGCTTGTGATAAAAGCCAGCAAGATCTAACAATGGTGCAAGCACTACCATCTTCACCGTATTTTCTAACATTGGTGGATCTTCCATCAATTCCAGAAAATTAGCTTTCACCCGATCTAATAAATGGTGATCTTCTTCACTTAAAGGTGTAAAACTATCCAACCATTCAGTAAAAAAAGCAGGATCTTGAGATATTTGAATCCCAAAGTTTTGCTTTAATTCCCTTAGCGTTACATCTTTTGCTGCGATCGCCTGAACCATGATGAATTCTAGTTAGGAGTAATACTCTTAATATTAGTGCAAAAACATAATTACCAATGCGATCGCCCAACCACCCAACCAAAACGCGATCGCCCGATCACTCACCTAACGAAACGGGAACGCCATAAATCTGAATTTTAAATAGCTGTGATAATAATCTGTAAATTGTTATAGTTATGTCAGTTGTGGCGTTGAGAATGTAAAAAAGGATAATAACCATGCTACAAACAACTTTTCAAAATATTGAAGAAAGCTTAAAGCAACTTCCCTATTCCTTACAGGTTGAAGTATTCCATTATATTGAATTTCTCAAGAGCAATTATGCAAGGCAAAGTATAGAGAATTCAGAGGTAAAGCAGACTAAAAAGCGCGACGGCTTTGGCATTTGGCAAGGAAAGATTTCAATGTCAGAAGATTTTGACTTGCCAATGGAAGAGTTTGAGGAGTATATGTAAATATGAATGTACTTTTAGATACGCATACATTCATTTGGTACATAGAGGGAAATGCGAAATTAACTCAAAAAGCTAGAGATGTTATTGAGGTTTCAGGAGATAAAATATATCTGAGTATTATTAGTCTTTGGGAGTTTGGGAGATTGCAATTAAAACTGGAAAAAAACAGCTTACTCTTCAAAACGAATTTGATGATTTATTAGACGTTTTAAATTCATTAGAAATTGAGATTTTAGCAATTGCATTTGCAGATACGCAAATCTATAAAAATCTCACCTTACATCATGGAGATCCTTTTGATCGCATGATAATTTCTCAAGCAATAAATAATGGCTTAACTATTATCGGTTGCGTTCAATCGTTTAATGATTATCCAATCCAAATATTGTGGAAGTGATAGGTGAATAATTACATCTGTGAGGCTAATCCTCTATTTTGTAACGATCGCCCAACCACCTCACAAAACACGATCGCCCAATCACCTCACAAAAACGCGATCGCCCAATCATTCACCAAAAAGTATACAGAGATCGCCACATCTACAAAGGGAAAAACAAAATCAACTTACCTTATAAGGTTAATGAACTCTTTTTCTTCTTTTATAAAAGCAAAGTCTTTTTCTTTTTGTGCCCATCCTTTAATATCCTGATTAATTTCTATTGCTTTTTGTAGGTTTTGAATGGATTCTTTAGCATCTTTAATATCTTTTGACTCCCCATATATTTGAGAATAGATACAGGCTATATTATAAAATGCTATTGGATATTCAGGATCGAGTTCTCCTGCTTTCTCAAAGGCTGTTAACTGCTCTTGTTTATCTGAGTTTAATACTGACAGAGCATACCCCTTATTTACGTAGGCAAGTGCTGAAGTTGGATTAAGAGTAATTGCTCTATTTGAGCATTCTAATAATTCATTTGCTAATTTCAACATTTCATCTGAGGAAATATTTGTAATAGAATTTCTAATTTTGTTTGCAAGAACTCCACCTTTGTTTTCCCAAGCTTTTACATTTTTCCTGTCAATTTCTATTGCACGATTAAATGACTCAATAGCTAAATTATATTTTTTTAACTTGTTGTCTATAAGCCCTTTTAAATTGTATGCATCATAAGAATATTGATTAGTACTTATAGCCTTATCTAAAAATTTATTAGCATTTTCATAATCTTTTTTCAAAGCTAATAAAGTTGCAAGATTTACATAATCTGTGGATCGAAAAAGAACATAATCATCGTTATCAATATTATTTTTTATTTCCTCTAAAAAATCATTGAAACTAAGAGGTATAGAATCGTTGTCTAATCCTAAGCGAGATAAAATTTCATCAATATTTTTTATAGCTTTAGTTAAAGCATCTTGATTTCCTTTGCGACCATACATATAATCTTCTTGCAAAAAATTTGCTTCAGTCGTAAATGGAGAAATTATATCTATAATTTGCCTTAGTAGTTGTATCCTATTATTTATTTTATTTGAATTATCTATCTTTTCTTCAAGTTGTCCATAGTTATCTTTAAGGCTCTGAGAAAATACTAAAACCGTATAAAAATATCCAATAATAAAACCAGATACAATAAAATAAGTTGTTATTCCTATCGTAATACTAATAGCTAAAGATGAAGGTTTGTAATTATCTATATTTCCAGTGTTAAGTAAATCAAATCCAGATGCAAGATTATCGATCACTTTAGTCTTTAGAAAACTAAGAATTGGTGTGATTTGAGTTAATCCTACACCTACAAGAATTTTAGTAAGCCAGTCAGATATTTGTTCCAAATTTGTATTGGCTTGCACCCTTGTTTGTGAGTTTTTGCTTAATGTAGGATCATTTGACTCAACCGTCCTAGGTACTCCAAATAAGAAACCAATTAAAAAGCCTAAAACAAAAGATGCTCCTGAAACTGCACCTATTATTCCGAATGTAGATATTGCTCTATTAATAGAATCAGCACGAAACACATAGAGGAAAATAAAAACAGCTCCAAACAATCCACCCCGCAGACAAAAAATTGCTATATCTTCAAGTGATTGTGTAATCTTTTTAGGTGGTTGCTTAGTCTTTCTAAATGCCATAAATCTAAAAATAGCCATATTTCGCATATTTCAAAGATGGACTAGCTAAGCTAAATTTTTCTCATAAACACAACAGTAAAAAACATATATGATTATTTCTTACTTTTGCAATTCACAAGTAAACGAAAGTTTAACGATTAGCTTAAGTCGATGTTATCATATTTGTCCACGCAATAAAGGTAAAATATTTAAGTTTTAGTTCCCGATCAACCGATCGCCTACTCTTAAAGCATTTGCAATAATCGTCAGCGCAGGACTCACCGCAGCTTACGCAATACCAACCTCCACGATCCCAGCCCAATGGTTGAAGCCATCACCTAGGTTTAGCTCTAAACTTGAGTTAGGTTGATCATATACAACAGGAAACTTTAAGGATGGATACTTGGGAAAGCTTTCGGATGGCGGGTAAAACCCTTGCCGCTAATCGCTTGCGTAGCACATTGACAATGCTCGGTATCATCATCGGTAATGCCTCCGTAATTTTGATGGTTGGTGTCGGTCAAGGCGCACAAAAATATGCATCTCAACAATTCCAGTCCCTTGGTACAGACGTGATTTTTGTAATTACTGGCACAGACAATGCGCGTCGGAATGTCATCGCTCCGCCCAATCGATTAGTACTTGCTGATGCCGAAGCGATCGCCACCCAAGTACCCACCGTTCGCAGTGTTGCAGCGCAGATTAATGGCTCCGAGCTAGCGATCGCAGGTAACAATACCAAACGCGCTACTCTGATCGGGACGACGGACACCTATGCGATCGTCCGCAATGCTGAAGTTAGCTCAGGCCGCTTTTTTAACGAGGAAGATATTAAACGCAATGCGCGAGTGATCACAGTCGGAGCCGCGATCGCGAAAGAGTTATTCCCACAGGGATCGGCTATTGGACAGACGGTGAGAATGCGCGGTACTAGCTATGAAGTGATCGGCATAATGTCGGAAAAAGGAGCTTTTCTGGGTACGAACCAAGATGACACGATTTTTATGCCTATTACGACCATGTCTAGCCGACTGACTGGCAAAACTTCTCCTTATGGTGTTGCTGTAGCTGTAATTAATGTGTCTGCAACTAGCAATGAAAATGTGGACGCTGCCCAATTCCAAATCTCTAACCTATTACGATTGCGCCACCGCACTTCTGATGTCAATGCTGACGACACATTTACCGTTCGCACCCAACAGGACGCGCTGGAAATTGTTGGTAACATTACAGGTGCATTAACGATCATGCTCGCCGCGATCGCAGGTATTTCGCTACTAGTTGGTGGGATTGGCATCATGAATATCATGCTGGTGTCAGTCACCGAGCGCACAAGTGAAATCGGACTTCGCAAGGCGATCGGCGCTTCACCCAGTGATGTTCTCACCCAGTTCACGATTGAAGCGGTGATTTTGTCATTACTGGGCGGAGCGATCGGAACAGGTATTGGCGTTGGCGGTATTTTACTGATCGCCGCAGTTTCTCCATTACAAGCTGGTGTATCCATCGGCGCAATTTCCCTAGCCGTTGGCGTATCTGGTGGCATCGGTCTATTTTTTGGTATCTTTCCTGCCCGACAAGCAGCCCGACTCGATCCAATTGTGGCTTTGAGAAGTATCTAGCCTGCTTTGATGGGTTACGGCTACGCCTAACCCATCCTACTTTTTCCTTTTTCCTTTCTCCTTTTTTATTGAAAAATGACTACTACCAGCGCGATCGCAACAATCCCCGAAATAGCTGATGATTCTCGAAGAGAAATCGTCCGCCTGAATAATGTTTGTAAATTTTATGGTCAGGACGATACGCTAGTTAAAGCCCTAGATGATGTTAGCTTTGTGATTAAAGAAGGCGAATATTGCGCAATTATGGGCGCTTCTGGTTCTGGAAAATCCACTTGCATGAATATCATTGGCTGTCTTGATAGCAGTACCTCAGGTCAATATTTTCTAGATGAACAAGATGTCTCTCATATGGAGGAACGCGATCTTGCCAAAGTTCGTAATCTCAAAATCGGCTTTATCTTTCAGCAATATCATCTATTGCCGCAACTCTCGGCAATGGAGAATGTGATGTTGCCAATGGCTTATGCCAATATTCGTCCGAAGGAACAAAAAGAACGGGCGGCTGCCGCACTGGAAAGGGTTGCGATGGGACATCGATTAAATAATCGACCTAACCAAATGTCGGGTGGACAGCAGCAGAGAGTCGCGATCGCGAGAGCGATCGTTAATAATCCTGTAATGTTGCTAGCAGATGAACCCACAGGGGCGCTAGATTCGAGAACTACGACCGAAGTAATGGAACTATTTGGTGAGTTAAATGCTAGTGGGATTACGGTGGTAATGGTTACGCACGAAGCCGATGTGGCTCGAAATTCGCAAAGAATTATCTGGTTCCGTGACGGTCAAATCATTCACGATCGCCTATCGCCTTCTGATCTAAACCATGTAATTTGATAAAAAAGCGGCGCAATGCGCCGCTTTTTTATTAATACAAATCAATGGAAAGGATGTGAGACGGTTCATGCTAGGTCAAAGTAGTCAACCCAGATAGGTAGCTTTGGATGCCAGATAGGTCACGGGTTGCATTGGGTGCAATCGCAGCATCAATCAAGGCATTGCCTGACAATCCTGATAGATAGCGCATTGCCATAATGCCATCAGATAAGGCTCCAATACTACCGTTCCCATCAATATCTAGATGCCCCTGACTTACTCCCTCTTGCAAGTAGTCTCGAATCTGGGGTAAATTACGGGTCGCCGTAGAAGAAATAGCCCCATTCGTGAGCGCACTGCCCACAAATGCTGGACCAAACAGATATCGCACTAACATCGTCCCATCGGTCGCGGCTTCTACTTTTCCATCGCCATCAATGTCTAGATTCCAAGCCCCTATACCTACTAAAATAGAATCTGCATCTAGACCATAGCCAGTTGCTAAGGCTCCATCAGGAGATGTCACATTCAATTGAGTACCCGCAAAACCAGACTGAGCTGTAAAGTTAAAGTCTCCCAGTTTTAGCGGTAAGGTCTGGTCTGGCCAGTTCCCTGTGATGTCAAAGTATTGGAATTGGAGATAGCGATCGGTATTTATATCTGAATCGTAATTTTGAGTGTCATCTATATCACTGACAGAGCCAAATATACCTGTGCTTAACAGATTGGTTGTGTCTTGATAGGCGAGGCTAGAGGAGTTGTAATGGAGACGAAGACCAATACCAGGGAGTGTGTTGTCTGCGGTGGAGGTGTTGTATGTAAGTGGAATAGAAACAATTTGCCCTGGTCTAACCTTGAGATTCGGCTGGGAGGTGATTTCTTGGAACTTACCCACTTCGATTATGGGAGTGACGAAGCCGAAACTGTCGATTGTTGCCCCAAGATTAAAGCCAGTAAATTGAATTTGACTGAGTTGAGCGGAGGTAAGCCCAGTGGCATCGATACCAAATCGAAGAGTCTCGCCAGTAAATGGCTGCCAGTTGTTGATGGTAAGGATTCCATTCCATACTTGACTACTGCTATTTGAGAAGATAATATCGCTGCTGAGGTTTCCAAATTCGATCGCCGAGTCACTACTAAGCTTAAGTAAATTTAGGGTTTCATTAAAGCCATTTACCTGTAGAGAACCACCATTAAAGTTGAGGTCAGAGCTATTACCGATTTGTTCATTGCTACTGAGGGCGATCGCACCTGTGGAATTAAGATTACCAAAGCTGGTGAAGTCAATGCTGCCGTTATCGGTAAAGGAAACAGTGCTATTAATGTTGATGTTGCTAGAGCTTAGTACTATCGGATCACTAAATTTGATATTGGAGTTGATGGCTAGGTTACCCGTACTATCACTTCTGCCGATGGTGATTTGACTAAACCCATCTGCGATCGCCGCCAGATCAGTATCGGTAATATCGAGAACAGCAGCACTACCAGTATCAGAGCTACCAAGTTGAATGGCTTGATTAGCACTAAAAGATTGAATAGTGAGATTTTTGCGATCACCTCGAATCGAATTTAGACCACCCGCAAGATTAATTTCATTACCTGTGAGGGAGATATTACTAAAGTCAGTATTTGCAGGAAATACATCTGTTCCTAAAGTATTAATCGCTTTAATATCTAAGTTTGTAGTAGCCGAGAGCGTGATTGGAGCTGCCTGGCCAAAACTGCTATTCACAGTGGATGTAAAGGACAAAATACTGCCATTGATATTGATATTAGAGCCATTAATGTTGACAGCTCCGCTATTTCCAGCACTAAAGTTGGCTGACAAAGAGGCGGAGATAATGTCAGAAGTTCTGATATTCCCAGCAGCGTTAAGGGCGATCGCACCACCATCAAATAAATAGTCGTTACCAACAAAATTGGCAGCCGCAGAGTTGAGATTTTGCGTAGAAATATTACCTGTGGCATTAATGGCGATCGCCCCTCCAGCAATCAAGGGGTCATTATTAATAAACCCAAATTGAGGTTCACTTGTGGACAGATTCCCAGTAGAAACATCTCCACTTTTGGCATTGAGATTAATGGAGCTACTATTAGTATTAAGTAAGTTACTATTACTAGAGTTAAAGGAATAGAAAGGACTGGTAGAGATATTTCCAGAGGAGATACTCGCTGCTGAGATATTAATATTTCTGCCTAATGCTTGAATAGCATCAGTTTCGGGACTAGCGACCGTGAAGCTACCAATGCCATTGTTATCAAAATCAGCATTGATATTTAAAGAGCTTTGATTACCTTCTAAGTATGCTGATCGCATCGTAATCGCCCGATCACCAATAAATCCGACTGAGATATTGCCATTGGCTTGCAAGACAACATCTTTACTTGGAGCTAATCCTTCTAGTTCAGATTCATAGATGAGTTTGACTGGAGTAAGGTTTGTGTCAGATGCGAGAACTTGACCTTCTACGCCTGATGGATTGCCAGCAAATGTCGTTGCTGTCCCGCCGTTAACAATTTCGATATCAGCAATCTGCGTTAAGCTCGTAATCGGTGGAGCAATACTAAAACTTCCAGCTTTAAGGAACACTGCCGAATCTAGTAAACCATCGCGATTATCTTTGACTGTAATTACTAACTTGTTGACAGAATTTGGATTGACATCGCCGACAAAGGTTAGAACTTTTGTATATCCATCAAGCTTGGACTGGCTATTCGTGGGTGCGCTGACAGGATTGTAAATTAAGTCAGGAGAGTAGGGCCCAACGGGATTAGTGGCTAAGTTATTGATTGTGACTGCATCGCCATTACTCAATGCTGCGAGATTGACTCCATTCAATTCGAGGCTAAAGGCATCATTAAAGGTTCGAGCATACTCTAATAACTCCTCGGAACCAAAAGCAAACTGAAAATATACTTTAGTCGTACTGAAGTCGGCATCAAACTCAACTTCCATAGATATGGTGTCATCTTCAACCCCAGAAATCCCAAAATCTGTACTGAGATCGCTAAGACTATTTACTTCTCGATTTGAAGCAAAGATTAAACCATCGGGAGTTTCATCGTTATTACGGGCTTCGGCTACATAGAGATATAAAGACTGCGTTGAAGGAACTGGGCTAGTGAAATTAAATCCAACTTTGCCATTATCTCCTAAACTAGCAAAGCCACTATTTGTGTTTATGTCGAAGTCAAACTCACCCAAAGTTGCGAAGCCATTGTTTATGTATCCATTAATTGTGCCTTTTAAATCAGGGGAAGCGGGATCTGTAGGCTGGCGCTGAGTTCCAGCCGTAAAGATTGTGCCAACAGGACTAAAATCAAAGACATTTATTGGTATTGCAAGGTTAATATCTGTGGCGGTTGTAATTAGTTGATTGCTGATACGAATTGCATCTAAATCAAATCCACTGCTTTGTCCTGCTCCTCCTCCTATTAAACTACCACTATCAGCAAAAGTCAGAGATTTCAAGTCAAACCCTAGATTAGAGATATCGGCTCTAAACACTCCTGAATTATTTATTTCTCCTGAGAGTTTTGTAAACCTGAGCTTAGTATTAGTGCCTGGGAAAAAACCACCATCGGCTGTATTTTTGCCTACCAAATCAGTAACTTTACCCGTGCTAAGGACAATACCTGAACCTAGTCCAAAGGGATCGTTGGTAAAGGTTCCAAAAGCTTGACTATTTCCTTTAAGATTGACTCTAAAGTTGCCTAATCCTGTTGTATTACCACCCAAAAACTGAGCAAGTAGTTCGTTGCCGTTACCATTTTGAATGATGGAGAAATCTCCAGCGGCGAGAGCTGTTGGCGTGGCAGATGAGATCTGAAGCGGCGTTGAGATAGGAGTTCCATTTTGAACAATCGGAATGTCTGGAGTAATAGGGGCACTGAGCGATATAGAAGACAGTATAAGCGGAGCTAGATTCAAACTTTGCGTTAATACTGGATTTAATTGTGAAGTCGTTAGGGCTGAACTCTGGACAGAATCAAAGTTCCCAGCATTTCTAACAACCGAAATGTTATTAGAACTAGCTACTATACTTTGCGGAGCACTAACATATCGGACATAACTAGCACCCAGATCAAAATCGGTTACCCCTTGAATGATGCCAATTAATTCATCTTGAAAGAATTGTCTAAGTAATATTTCTGTGTTGCCATCGACAACTTGAGTAATGTAGTTTGACTGAACTCCATTTAGTTGAATTACATCGTTTTCAGAAGATTGAAAGTCAGTAATTAGGGCATAATTCGGTCTACCTGCTCCAAGCTGTCTATCATCGTAATAAACGTAGGTTCCATCTCCTAGCCAAAACTCATCTGCGCCTGTGCCTCCAGTTAGAGTGTCAATTTGATTACGATCGCGATCGGCTAATAGGTATTGGTTTGCACCGAAGTCAACCCCAATCAGGATATCGTTGTCAGCATTGCCATTGAGGATATCGTTACCAATTCCTCCAATAATAGCGTCATTACCAGCGCCACCGTTAAAAGTATCATTCCCACCTCCAACTGTGAAGACAAGGGATTCATTAAAACTAAAGCCACTGTCATAGATAAAGTCGTTGCCATTGCCACCATTAACTAGGTCATCGCCATCACCTGCGATCGCATAATCATTTCCAGCGCCAGCCTCGATAATGTCATTGCCACCGTTCCCAATGATTTCATCATCACCACCATTACCAGTCAGATTATCGATGAGGTCGCCGCCATATATGCGATCGTTTTGACTAGTCCCTGTAATATTAAATCGGTCAAAGTTAGTAAATGTAACTTGATCTAGTAATGTTCCACCAAGACTATTGCGGAAGAATCTACCTCCAAATCTAGCATTAGCACTATTAGAAGCAAAACCTGCGGCTAATATCCCCGTCCCCACATCGCCAACGGAGTAGTCAACGATTAAAAGATCGTCTTCCGTTGATACACCATCATTATCACCACCCTCGACGATATCTATGCCCAGCCCTGCATTCACAACATCATTGCCATTGGCAGTAGCAAAGTTATTATCAACTCTCCCCAACTGAATTAGGGTGTCATTACCACTGGAAGTCCTAATGTCTTTGAAAATTTCAAAATTAACAATTGTCGTACTGTTAGTTAAAGTTAGCCTTTGTCTATTGGTTTGAACATCTGGGTCAAGACTAATGAGAGAGATACCGTCATACCCTAATAGCGAACTCAATGTAGCTTGATTAGATAAATCAATTGAGAGAGTATCAATACCTCTACCACCATCTAAAAATATGCCAGAAGTATTAGCGGTGAACCCATTAATAGTACGAAAACTATCATTTTGATCGACAACTATATCGTTACCATTGCCTGCCGAAATGAAATTAGCCCCATAGCCACCATAGATTACGTCATTTCCATCCTCGGTAATAATGATGTCATTTAGTTCGCCGCCATAGATCGCATCATTTTTGGAAGTTCCTTTAACTATGAGCTTTTCTATATTGGAGTATGCGATCGCATCTAAAATTAAGCCAGTATTAGTATTGACGCGGAAGAATTGTCCTATAGTAACCGATCCTAGATTATATCCGCCTGTCAAGCCCGTACCAATATCTTTTACAGAATAGTCAACCTCCAATGTATCGATATTGCCACCGCCATCAACTGCATCTATATTGCCATTACTCAGCCCAGGACTAATCTTATTAAAACCATTATCAGCAAATAAAAGATCAGCAAATGCAGAACCGATCAGATTTTCTACAGTAGATACACCTGCTGCTTGTCCAAAGGTATCACCCTGTGCGTCCCCACCCGAACCGACACCTTGCAGAATGACATTTACTCCCGATGACGAGCCACTATAGTCGGCAGTATCTATGCCCAGACCACCATCTAAGAAATCTGCTCCTGCTCCACCAATTAAAATATCGTCACCACTATCGCCAAAAATCTGATCATTTCCAGCCAAACCTTCGAGTTTATTGTTGCCAATATCGCCTTCAAGTTTGTCATCAAAGCGGGAGCCAATTAAATTCTCAAAGGAGTTGAACCCTGTAGGAAGGAATGATTCAAGATCTGCTGGATTTGGTTTTTTAGCTGGCAATAGAATATCTCCTGCCGCGTCACCAAAAACACCTAAAGGATCAACACCACGCCCGCGTCCAAGTCTGAGGCTAACATCTACCCCAGTAGATGAATTCTCATAGGTGACCGTATCAATGCCATCCCCGCCATCAAGGGTATCTGCACCGCCACCACCCTGAATTTTGTCATCACCTAAAAAGCCATCTATGTAGTTGTTATCATTACTGCCAGTTAAAGAGTCACCATAAAGTGAACCACCAATATTCTCAATACTAACTAAAACATCACCTTCTGCTTCTCCGCGCGACGCTCTACCCGTGGCTAAATTAACATCAACTCCAGCTTTAGATGTCAGATAGCTTGTCCAATCGGAACCATCACCTCCATCTAAACTATCGCGTCCTTCGCTTCCCAAAAGAATATCATCACCTAAACCCCCTTGGAGATAGTCATTTCCTTCAAATCCCTGAATAATATTTTTGTCGAAATCACCTTCGATGAAATCGACAAACTTACTGCCTTCAATTTGCTCAATGCCAATTAACTTATCACCGATCGCATCTCCTCCTAATCCCACCAAAGTTAAGCCAGGAATAATACTAGAACTGGAAGCCACGATCCTGACCCCAATAGCAGAGCCACGATAGCTAACGGTATCAATGTCAAGGCGGCCAATTTCCTCGCCACCATTTAATGTATCTGCTCCTAAACCACCTTCTAAGAAATCATCACCATCTCCACCTTCTAGTAGATCGATGCCAGCCCCTCCATAGAGAGAATCATTACCGCCTTCTCCATATAATTTATCGTTGCCACTACCGCCAAAAAGTTGATCGCCAGGTAGATCTAGAAATTCATTTCCACCGAATAAAATGGCAGGAGTAAAAACTTGATCGCTGATGGCGATCGTGTCACCGAATAATCCACCATTAGCCTTAATCTCATTAACGTTTGTATATTCTTTTGTGATGTCAGAATAGCCAATTATTAGAGTGGCGTTGTCAGGAGTGCCAGATTTGTAGTTAACAGTAAAAACTTCAGCGTCATCTGTACCCATAACACCATTTAAAACCCGATTTTTGGCAGAAGGAAAAAATGGATTTATTATATTATTTCCCATATTCAAACTCAAAGAGCCATCAGGGAAATTGGAGGCAAGCACTCCAAATTTGATCGTGTTTTCTCTCTCCTCGCTGGTGCAGCCAAGGGCAAAATCTAGCAGCGTAACTTTAGCTATATCAAATTTCTTTCTGATGCTAAAAGGACCAATTCCAAACTTAACCGCAACATTTAGCCCCGCAAAAATCTTGCCTCCAACATCAAAGATACAATCTCCCATGAATTCATTAAAATATACTTTTTTATCGGCGGGGGTAGGATCATCAAGCTTCACTTCTAGGGTGCTTCCAATTTCTCCACCGATCGTGGCACGGACTAAAACCAGATCTATCCCAGCCCCAGCCCCTAAAGCTGCCGTAACTTCTGCTCCCGACTTGCTACCAGCAGGACCCTTAGGATCGGGAGTATTATCAATATAGAAGCCATTAAAAATCTTTGATGGATCGTTACTAGTAACAAATTGTTGAATGCCAGTGCTATCATATCCGACTGCTACTTGAGCCCTAGCTCCAAATCTACCTGTAAACTCAACCCCAATTGGTCCAATAATCGGAAAGAAGACATCAAATCCAGCGTCAAAACTGAGCTCAGGAAAAGTGTAATTAAAAAAGTCAGCAGGTTGCCCCAGTAACAATTTAAAGACTTGATTTGGATCGGTCAAAAGCGGAAATTGCGGATCGGAATCACCTCTAACCCCAGTCGCAAAGTTCAAGAAGTCAACACCGTTTCCACCTAAGCTATTAAAAATATCATCTTTAGTTCTAGCGATCGGATTTTGGGCTGCAATATTAACTTCAGACAGATTAAATCCAAGATCGCGAACATCCAAATTATTTAAATTAAAGCTGCCAACCGAAAGTGGAATACTCCCTGTACTTGCCAAACTACTGACAGTTTGGGTAAGACTAGTAATTTTTTCAATAGCAGTTATAAACCCCAACTTAGGTACACTACTTGAAAATATGGAAGCTAAATCGAGTAATGAAACCTTGCCATCTTCAGGATTAGTATCCAAAAAGCTTTTGCCTAAGTCATCAATTACTGGTAGTCTCCCATTGACGACATTAATGACTCGACCAATTGGTCCCAAAATATCATTGATAGTGCCAAATACTGGATTGGCAAAGTCCTTAAAAAATGAACCCAAGTCCAAGCGCACATTATCAAAGGACACATTTGGGATATTACCACGATAAACCCCACCAGTTTTACCATCAGAACCAGCCGCAAAACCCCAATTTAAGTTTAAGTCTGTACCAATTTTGGGCAATTTACTACCTGCCCCAAAACCTGCATCTAGTCCCAGTTTCAAGTTGGCATTCCCCACAAATTTGGGAACCACACTTAGAGTAGCTAGAGGATTTTGGAGATCGACACTAAAATCTCCCTGAATCAAACTGCCCTGATCCTTGGCTGTCAATGTCAAAAAGCCTAAATTGCCATCAAGGGCAAGAGCCGCCCCTAAAGAGTCTACTAATTGGGTTTTGAGGTTTAAACTCAATTCTGGAGCAGCACCACCCGTATTCACAAAGAAGCCAGTATTTTTATCTACACCAAATTCTAGGTTCCAGTTAAATCCTAATTCTGGAGTAACTCCACCTCTGAGTTTTAAACCTAATGCTGGCAGTCCAATATTTTCACTAAGGTTGACATTAGTCTTGACACTTTGACCAATTTTGAGCTTGAAAGCAACAGTATCAGCTCCTTCGATCGCATCAATATCAGCCAAATCAATTAAATTATCGCCGTTGCTATCCTTCAAGAGATTCAAAGCCCCTGAAAGCACATCAAATAATGCTTGTTTTGCCTCGGCAACTGGATCAACAGCAGGATTGAGATCGTCGATTAGCGCCAACTTACCAAGAATTTGATTTTTGAACCCATCAAACAATGCATCTAATGGATTCGCACTTCCCAATTGATTACCCAAGATCGGCAATCCTTGCAATACGTCTGTATTAATGAAGTTTTTAACCTTATCTAAAAGGTTGGGGATGGCATTTTGGAGTTCAATTTTAAGATTAGTACCTGTATAAATTCCCGCTTGCTCGACATTGAGCTGTGAGCCATCTTGAAGTGTAATTGTGCTGCGATCATCTTCTGCTTGTAGTTGTATTAGCTGAGTGCCACTAGTGGGAATATTCCGCACAATTCTCGAAAAAATCTCACCTTCATCGCCCTTGGCATCAAATCGATTAATTTTGCTGTCTATAAAATGTCCGATTTCTTCCAACAAAACTTTGGTTATATGTTGAGGCTTAGTAGCACTGCTAGCTATAAATTCCTGAGATATGTAAACTGTATTTGTCTCAGCATCATAAGCTCCATTTGCTTTCCCCAGATTGCTTATGGGTAGCACTTTTATCTTTGGAAGATGAGAAAAATCTTGAGACTTCCACAATTGAATGAGCTGACCTAATATTTCAGAATCAAATTCATTGCCATATGCTACACCAATTTTTTCTACTAAGTTCTCACCCATTGCAAATTTGGTTAAATATTCTTTTGCCTGAGAAACCATCTGCTCTATCAAGCTTTGCGAGTGATTATGATCGAGATTGGAATTAGTCATAACTTATCTCAACAAGAAAAAAAAGGTTGGTAATTAAACAAGAATTGCAGAGCTTTTATATCGTTACTTGCATATTCACAGAATATAAACTTGCTTAAATTTATTTTGGTATCGATTATGAAATTTTACTTGCTAAACCTTTAATTAATCAATACGTAGGGATACGTATTCTTGAGAAATACCCTAAAATATAGCTGATGTCCAAAAAAGTCAGAACTAAAAATAAAGCCTATAGTTGTTGGTAAGTTGTCTATGAAATAAACCCCAAGAATTGATTGGCAACACTTTGCACTGGATATCAATTCTTGGGGTTTATTTTTTGATTAGACAGTTTTGTGTCAATCAGAAGAATTAATTAACTATTGCTATACCGAGTTTCTGAATTGTTTTAGTAATTGAGGCTGCACGGTTATGCACACCCAGTTTGCTATATATATTTTCGCAGTGCTTTTGAACAGTTCGATTACTAAGATTTAGAATTTCGCTAATTTGCTGATTACTGCGATCGCGAATAATCCAATGTAAGATTTCTGTCTCACGCTTCGTCAACCCAAGTTCTTGAAGAACAGAAAATGATAGATTTAGCGGAGTTTGCTCTTCTAACACCAATACATATTGTTCATTATCATGATTAATATGAAGCCTAATCGTGAGCGTATGTTTATCTTTGACGGTAATTAGAGGAGGTATTGGGTTAGAAAAATCAGAGTCAATAGATAAATTCCTCAAGTTTCTTTGTATCCAATTTGTAAGAACTTCAGGAAGTTTATATGTCTCAGAAGTTGAAGAAGGGAAAAATTTACTAATTAGTTTTTCAGCCTGTTCAGGCATAATACCTATGGAGCCGTCTGGTCTTACATCAAGGCTACAGGTTTGGTTTAAGACTTGATATAAAGACTTATTGTCATCCTGATTTATACGGCTAAACATTTGGCTGTTTTGATAAGCTTGTAAAATGTGAGAACTAACCAAATTAAGTAATTCGCGATCGCGATCGCGAAAATCACGTTTTTCTCGATGGATAATAATGACTAAATCAGCTAGTTCCTCCTCTAAATAAACTGATGATGGAGTAGTTCTTATTGTCAAGTTATCAATGAATGCACTATTTAAGCCTTGGCGCTTTTGCGTAAATTGATTTTGGGCAGATACGACTATCGACATTTGGTCAAGTAAACACAAGGGCTCAAGGAATTCCCCGTATAGAGCGTCTCTTTGGCGCAATTCTGTCTCATTGAGAAAATCAGAGATTTTTTTTGCGCTACGATCACCCGTTAATAGGTAGTTTACAGTTACAGGATTTTGTAAAAAATATGGAAGTGTGATATTCACCTTTGACAAACAATGAACATCATTTGTTGCCAAAGGAACTGCAAGCAATTTATTACCACCTTGCGGTTTATGGCTTTTCTCTGCATTATCTACTAGACTTGGGTCTGTACCTGCTAATAAAGTAAAATCACTATTGATGATTAGAGGTAAAATAGATGTTAAGTATGAAGGGAATTCTGACAGATTAACTATTGTATTAAGTTTTTTTAAGAACAAAATGACTTGAGTTAAATCATATTTTGACAAGCAATCCATCTATTTATATATCCTCGTTAAATAGAAAAAATCAAGCAATATCGACAATCTGTTAGAGCTAAATATAAGAATAAGCAAAGCGTCACCACCTCTTACTATATAAAGTAGTTTCCGATGAATAGAACCAATAACCTTTCAAAAGTGTTGCTTTGCAATACTTTTAAAAGGTTATTGGTTCTATTTTGAACACAAAGAATTATTCTCGATCGCAATCGGTTCAATTTCATCCGCAGGTTTAAAGCCAAAAATCTGAGCATAGAAATAAAATTCACCATCAAGGGCGCGTTTAATATTCTCAGCTTTACGGAAACCATGCTGTTCGCCTTCAAAAGGAACATAGGCAACGGGCAAACCTTTTTTGCGTAAAGCATCCACCATCATTTCTGCTTGGTTTGGCGGCACAACTTTATCTTCTAAACCTTGAAAAAAGGCGATCGCACAGGAAAGTTTTTCGGTGAATTGAATTGGCGATCGCTGAATATAAATTTCCTTCTGTTCGGGATATTTACCGATTAGGCTATCTAGATAGCGCGACTCAAATTTATGGGTATCTGTAGCAAGAGCTTCGAGATCGCAAATGCCATAATGACTCGCCCCTGCTTTGAAATCATCGCGAAATGTCAAAGCACAAAGAGTCGTGTAGCCGCCAGCACTGCCTCCCGAAATCGCAAGGCGATCGCCATCCACCAAACCCTTGTCTGCAAGGAATTTTGCCCCATTAGCGCAATCATCGACATCGACGATACCCCAATTTCCTTTAAGGCGATCGCGATATTCGCGTCCGTAGCCAGTGCTGCCGCCATAGTTTACATCCAGCACTGCAAAGCCACGACTTGTCCAATATTGAATGCCGAGGCTTAAACTTCCTGAAGTCGAAGCGGTGGGACCACCATGACTTTTGACTAACAAAGGTGGTTTTTCGGAATCATCTGCTTGAAAATCTTTGTTTTTCGGAGGATAGAATAATCCATAGGATGTCTTCCCATTTTCGGTGGGAAACTCTACAGGTTGAGCAGCAGAAATATAGTCTGGGTCAAGTTGTAAGTCTGAGGCAACTCGTACTTTTTGCCAAGTGCCCGTTGACAAATCTAGTAATACAATCGCAGTTGGTTCTGTGGCTGAACCACCATGAAAAACAGCGCGATCGCCTTCGCAGTGCAATCCTGAAATGGAAGTAAAGGGTGTAGAGATTTCTTGTAAACCTATTTCAAGATTAGAAGGATCGAGAATTGCTAAATGAGATTTGCCATGCTCAGTATAGGAACAAATAATTTTGCCATCACCAGTAAAGTCATAGGTTGTCATGCCAAATACCCACTGCGGTAACCCAAATTCAGCAGGCTTTGGACAGAGAGCTTCAATAGCAATATCTTCTAATGAAGTACGATATAAGTTCCACCAGCCTGTGCGATCGCTAACGAAGTAAAGCTTGTCATCGGTTGACCATTCTGGCTGAAAAATTGATTCGTCAACACTTCCAGCGACCAGTTTCGGATTTTGAATTGTGAGAACGCCTGTATCTAATTCCACTAGATCAGCGACCCAAAGTTCAGTTCCATCCCAAGGCATATTCGGGTGATTCCAACTAATCCATGCAAGTTTATCGCCAGTAGAATTCAATCTAGGCGAAGCATAAAAATCTGCTCCTGTGACCAATACCTGAATATCTTCGCCATTACTAGTATCAACAGCCACTATCGTATTAATTGGTTCACCGCTGCTAGTATGATCTTCGCGCACACAAATTAACTTGCCATAGATCCGATCCCAAACAAAATCGGCATAGCGATAGGGACTTTCTGTCGTTATGGGTTTGCATGAACTGCCGCCAATTTTACGATAAATGCAGCGATCGCTAAAGTTAGAGAAATAAATGCGTCCATCGCTTACCAGATATTCGCCGCCACCGTATTCATGAACTAGCGATCGCACATTGAGCGAAGCAGGTGTCATTTCGCGATAATTGCCATCCATGTCATAGCGCATGATCACATTACGCCCTGCTTCTTGTGGTCGCCCTTCATTCCAATAGACATTACCTCCATCAATGGCGATCGCGCCGAGGCGAATACTACTAGAAACGATCAAGTCAGAACTAATTGGCGATTTCCAAGAACCGTAGGGTGCGAGAGGCATAATTTTATGGTGATTGCAGCAAACTATCTATTGGGATGATTATAGATGAGCTTGTACAAGTGGTGTCGTTAGCATAGATCGGAGAGACTTGCGAAATTCGGGAGATAGATACTGCTCTTGCAAAGGTTGCCAACTCTGCCAAAATGCGATCGATTCTTCCTGCATTCTCTGTGCGATAGTCGGCAGCGATTTTTCTAAATCCTCCTTTAGCGTAGATTCTAGAAAATTACGGAGAACGACATGATCCTGAAGCTGACCAATCAGTTCCTGCATTGTTTTAAAGCCCTCTATTCTCTGAGTATAGGAGTCTTCATAAAAGCCAGCAAAAAACTCGGTCTGATAGCGAACCCCTTTAATTAGCTTACGCAAGTCATGCAGGTGTGACTAGAATTTGATGTAACGAAAGAATAGTGATAAGTATACAGGATATAATCAAAACAAAGCAGAAAGATTAATGAATGAATACATCAATCATAGAAAGCAATGAGAAATTTGTGACAATACAAATCACAATACCG
>JANNDZ010000087.1:0-3963 GCA_031378395.1 Pseudanabaena sp. OTE_75_metabat_487_sub | reverse complement strand
GGTCAGCGTCAAGGGTAAATAGGGCATTACCGTTGACTGTCCAAGACCGTTGGTTCGTTCGATGAATGAATAACGTTGACCGTCAAGCATGGGCTGTTCCATGTGCTGCTATAAGAAGATCGGACAATGCTTGAACTGCTGCTCGATCGGATTGGGGAGACCAGACAACGGCTTCTGTGGATGCTAGTCTATCGAGAAGTGCGCTCTCTGAATTGCTATTTTCATCGGTTTCTAGGCTACATCCTTCTTCTTTTGCTACTGCAAGCAGGAGAAAGTGAATAAGTCGCAGTTTATCCTGATGAGACAGTTGACTGACTGGAGACAGAAGTTCACTTAGTGGCATAATTTTTGTGATTAGAGGCTGCGATCTATATCCAGTATAGGCTTACTTCTCCATTTAGAAGTATTTCAACAATTTTATCGATAATACTTCTACTTAAAATTGTTTAAGATCTTGAGTTTTCCTAATTTCAATACTTTTGGCAATCCAGTAGATACCAAAAGCCCAAACACAGGCAAATTCAACAAAGAATATAATACTTTGAGTCTCACCCCACAAGTGAAGTAAGAGAGCAGACAATAATGGCAGAATAATCATACTACTGCCAATAGTTTTGTATAACCATTTATAAAAGTTTTGTCGAGATTTAGGTGTAATTGTATCCAAAGTATCTGACGATCTGCGAATACAGACATAAGCGATAAAGAAAAAGAATAAGGTCGCTGATATACCATGCAAATAAGGTGCGGTAAAGGTATCACATTTAAGATCGACAATTGCAGATGTTGGCAGCAGCGCGACACATAGGGCAAGGATACCTGCAAAATTCAAGGCGATGTTTTCCTTGTTGCTAAAACCTCGATAAGAATATAGGAAAGTTCCAATTGCGAACAAACTCCCTACAAACACATTTCTCATGGGGGTGTGATAGTATGCACTGATTGAACCTTGCAATTTTACACCAATTAAAAGTCCTCCAAACCACAGAACTAGTGGAAATAATATACCAACTAATGCCATTCCTACACGAATCGTAAAATATGTCTTGAGAATATGATCTTGTAAATCTTTATTCATGTTACTGCTCTTGTTAGTATGTGCTAATCTTTAAAGTCTCAATGAATTCATCATTTTTTAAATCGGCGAAGTTTATAAAAGGTTTACCTCCAATTCCACATATCCAGAGTTGTTTCCATAGGCAAAATCTGCATCATTTGCAAAAGCCCACAACCGACCATTTGCTGGAGCGATAAAATTACCGTTTGTACCGAGTTCGATTGAATCTGACATATTCTGGTTTACTACTCCAATTAACTGAAACCACTTGGCAAAGGGTCTACGTTTGATCGTGCTAATAAGATCCATTAATAAGCATGAATATCCATCAGCATCACACTCAATTATCCAATCCTTCCACAGTCCAGTAGCTGTGTAAGTATATCTACAACCCTCTATCAAATCGATTCCTGTATCATTCCACTTTTCCCTACTTTCAATCTTTACCATAACTATTTTTGTTACCTCTTATGAAGATATACATTACATCGATCGATATCTAGTTTTTTACAATTGTTATTTTTAAGTCTTTCGCCCCTACATCTAGACAAGCATTAAATACATCATCTTGAGGAATAGATCGACCTAATTCATCTTGTAAAAGATATCCTGGTTTTTGATTATATGTATATTTGCCTCTTGGAATAAATTGTAATCCTTCAGTCTGAATATCTAAATTAATACTAGGACTTGGTTTGCTATCACAGCTTGCTTTTTGAGTAAGCGATATAATTTTAGGTATTTGATTTCCTGTTAAATCTTTTGGCTGGTAGTCGATCGAAGCAAGATTTTTGGATATTTCATCACTTTTCTGACCCCAGTCTCCACCTGTAGCAATATTCTCAAGTTGGAACTCTTTTACTTCCCGCTTTCCACCAAGTAACTGAGATAAATCCAACGAGGCAATACCTGCAAAATTTGTATCGACTGCGTTTGCATTTGTAGCAAATCTAAATCCACCAGATAGAGTTAAAATCGAGTATTGAATGCTCGGTCCAATGTAAAAAGGAGTATTGCTACTACTAGTTCCAACTCCTATTAAAGCTCCTAATTTAGCATCTCCAATATTTGTAAATCCTAAATTTGCCCCAACAACAGGCTCTAGAGAATTTTTAGCAATCATCCCACCATAAACCAGGCTAGCATCCCTAGTACCACCAAGAAGATTATTGGTAACAACTTCGCCTAGATTTGGACTACCAAATAAGCTTAATGTTCTTGTTAACTCAGTAGATGCACTTTTAGGGATTGAATTGAGGGTAGACGATCTTGGCAATTCAACGGGAAGATTAAAACCTTTTAATTCTCCTAAATTAGGCTCGAATATTCCAATTGTACTAGGACTTGGCTTGAGACTGATACCAACATCTAATTTAGTTGTTGCTACTTTTGGTGACAGATAAATATCAATAGGCAGAACAGATGCCGTCACGACAAAACGATAATAATTTATATTTGTAGATGCACGAAATTTGTAAACCATAATGTTCCAGGTAATTCTTTTATCTGAAACACTACTAAATTTTTCTTCTTCACCATCTGAGAGCGTTGAGGTTGTATCAAGCGAGTAATTAATTCCTTGACTAGTCAACAATCCATCGATCTGTAAGTAATCTCTTAGCAATCCAAAATATTGTGAACTTGGAATTGCAGTTTTAGCAAGATCGTATCCTTCTCCTTTTCTACACAGCCAACGCTTTTGAAATTTATTCTGATCGGAACATTTGTCTGGTAGTTGCTGCTGAATATTATTGTTACTATCGACGACTAATGCATCTCTAAAAGATTGTTGACAATCTTTGGATAATTTCTTAAACCACGAGCCAGAAGTGCCAAGATCTTCGTTGCTAATTTTACAGCTTATCGGTTGAACCAAAGAGTCTTTGGCTATTTTTTGCAGGGTATCATCCAAAGGAAGTAATGACCATTTGAGAGCAATTCTAGCCTTTTTTTTATTATTGATATACTCAATTGTTCCATTAACTATTTCCGCTGTGATGGCAGTCGGAAATTTAGATGTGTCTACATCTAAGAATCCAGATTTTCCGGTTCCGGTAGTCTTGTCTTGGGCATGAACTAATCCAACATAGCTCGGAACGAATATACTGGAGATAACAATTGAAAAACTTAGTAGATGCGTTGTAATTTTCACGATCGTAGATCCAATTATTAATTAAATATTTTAGCGAACAAGATTTGCTGGATAAACAAGTGCATCACAGGTACCACTAGAGGAATTATTGCGAGTAGCAATTAGCATTCCAATTAGCTGTCTTCCAGCAAGTACTATTCTACTACCATGCAAACTGGGTAGCAAAAATTGGTTGAATTGAACAGTGAAAGCATTTAATCTAAAAGAAAAAGTAATATAGCTTCTTCCGACAATATTAGGATCGACGATATTGCCTGAAATGCTAGTTCCTCCCGTCAATAATTTAACAGAACTTCCACTACTTAATGCTGGAATCGCTGCCGAACTTATATCTGGAAAGATAGTAAGATCTACTCCTGCACTGGGAGTTATTTGAACAAATGGTTCAACATCAAAAGCATTGGCAGGTGGCCACGGAGAGCTAGCTATCATGCCTAATGTAGTTCCTGCTGATGTTAAGACGTTTGCGCCATTAAAGCTTCCTGATGCACCTGGCGGATTAAAAGTACCGCTATGAAATAAAATAATGTCTATCGGTGCAATCAGAACGCCACTTAAGTTGCCATATAGTTCCCGAATCGGACTGAAAGGAATAGCACCAAATGTATCTCGATTAATTTGCATTGTTATTGCTTTTGTAGTTGGTTTAATTTGACTTAATGCGTTTGTTCAAATCTGAAGATTTGAATCGATGAGTGTATGCTCGACAGCATACCTAAGTAGGTTTCAGGTATAATCTTTCATAGAATAGATG
>JANNDZ010000572.1:0-18114 GCA_031378395.1 Pseudanabaena sp. OTE_75_metabat_487_sub | reverse complement strand
TGTCCTGATTGCAGTTGTTCCATCAATGGCAGGCGCAAGCAATCATAAGCCTAAAATAATAGCCCTTCTACATCGACATCAATCTCGCCTTCAAAACGGTATAGAGAACGAAAAACATCTTCTAATTGATGGGCGACCGTTTTGATGCCTTCAAAATTGAGGCTAGCGGAACCGCCTTTGATCGAGTGAGCAGCTCGCATGATCGAGTGGATATTATTAGTGCTACGATCTTCACGCAAACAGAGTAAGCCTGTCTCAATCGTTTGCAAAAATTCAGGTGCTTCTTGCTTAAAAAATTGGTAGGCCTGATCATGAATTTCTGTTTCTATACTGTACATAGCTGCTATCCTGCTTTTTTTGCCTGATTCTCTCTCTTTATGAATTCTAAGTGTTGACTTTAAACTGAGCTACACTAACTTGCAATTCTTCGGCAACTTTCAGTAACTCGCCAAAGGAATCATTCAGGTCTTGGGCATAGCCAGAGTTGGAAGTTGCGATCGCAGCTACGTTTTGAATCGTTTGGCTAGCTTGATCTGAAGTCTGTGTTTGCAAAGATGCTGATTGAGCAATTTCTCTCACCAATTGGTTAACTTGTTGGCTAGATTCCGAGATATCAGTTAGCTTTTGGCGGGTTTCTTCAACCAATTGTGAACCACTGTTAACTTGTTTTGTCCCCATTGCCATTGCTTTGATAAGGTCGCTAACTTGAGTTTGAATTTCCTCAATCAATTGTCGAATTTCGGTAGTAGCTTTTGCAGAACGTTGGGCAAGTGCGCGCACTTCGTTAGCAACTACGCCAAAGCCCTGACCTTCCTCTCCAGCTCTTGCGGCTTCAATCGAAGCATTTAGCGCTAGCATATTGGTTTGATTGGCAAAGCCACTAATCAGTTTAACGACCTTCGAGATTTTTTGTGAAGCTTCTCCCAGCTGCTGCACTTTTTCGGCGGTTTCAGCTACAGTCTCACGAATTGCCGTGAAGCCTTCAACGGTACTATTCATTGCCGCATCACCTTCGAGCAGAGCTTGGTTGGTCGATTCCACCTGCGCTTCTGCTTGAACTGCACGCATTTCAACACCTGCGATCAATTCGGTGAGCGTATGAATTCTTGCAAGAGTCTGATCGATCGCAATAACTTGTTCTGAAGCTCCATTGGATACATTTTCCATGGTTGGCTGATTCTTCACAACGGTTTGAGATACAGACTGAGCCGCAGATTGAACTTCTAGTACCAGCTTGCGGAGGTTTCTAATGGTGGCATTATAAGAGTCGGCAATTGTGCCAATTTCATCTTCCGTAACATTGGCACGAATTGTTAAGTCACCACGACTGATTGGATCAACTTCGATCAGCAATTCCAAGGCTCTTTTTTGCAGAAATTCTTTCGCTTGACGTTGTTCTTGAATGCGCGATTCTGACTCGGTTTGAGCAACCTCCTGTCTAGCTACTGCAATCCGCTCAGCTTCTAGCTGCTTCTCAGCAATCAACACTTCTAGCTGTTCAGCCATGTTATTCAGCTCTTGTGACAGGGTGCCAATTTCATCACGGCGATCGCTATCAGTCAGTCTTTCGGTCATTTCGCCACGACCCACTTTTTGGGTGAAACCTGACAAACGGCGCAAGGGACTGGAAAAAGAACCAGCAATGATTAAACCGATCGCACTAGCAATCACAATCGAAATTAAGGCGATCGTATAGCCAGCATTGGATAAGCCGCTTAACAGTTCTTGAACTTCGGATAGAGGACGACCCACATAAGCAATGCCAACAGGCTTAGCGGTATCATCAATTAGCTTGCGGTGATCATAAAGAGGAGCATAAAATGTCAAGTAGCTTACACCAGTAATGTTCGTTTCTCCGACATAATCTTGACCTTGTTGCAGTACTGTGTCCGATACTTCACGCGCCGCACGAGTGCCAATCGCTCTGGTACTATCTGCACTTTTAGTGTTCGGATCGACATAAGGAACGTTCGTGGTGACTCGCCAATCTTGGGCAAAAATCGTTGCTGTGGGCATATTGTATCTTTTTGAAAACTTATCAACGATGCCATAATTTCGATTGAGCAAGGCTCCAACCACAGCAGTCCCGACTACTCGTCCTTTGATTTTGATCGGATATACAGCCATACTGACTAATCCTGACTTACCTTCTTCAATGTCGTAAGTTCCTGCGGGAGCTGGCTGTTTTTGTTCTTTCAATCCCTGTGTTATTTGTGGGCGGATGCCGATGTTGGCTTGCTTTTCTAATCCGAGGGCCTGGAGATCAGATGATTTTACCAATTCGATCCCATACATTGGCTTACCAGTCGCGATCGCATTTTTAATAATTGGCAGATTTGCTAAATTACTATTTGTTGGGGCTGTTTGCTGTTTGTAAGTCTGCGGAACTAATTCCTTTTGATCCTTAGATGCCAGCGATGGGAACTTAGCAAAATCATCACTTAGAATAAGTGTATTTCCTTCAATACTGCGACCACTGCTATCTGTGATCAGTTTTATGTTCTTAATGGATTCAGGATCGACACCTTCGCTGCTCATTTGAAGCAATGGCGGCAGAATAGAGCGCTTAGCAGCTAGGGAAGTTGCATCGCTTAAATCTAAATTTGCCTCTTCAATGCTTTTGGCGATCGCTTCAGCATCCTGCTTACTTTCATTGTTTGTCCAAAGTACATACTCCGATACAAAGAACGAACCTTTTTCCTGCACTGAAGTTTTTAATTCTTTAAGAGCTGACTGCTCTGAGGATTTTACTAGTGTCTGGGTGACGATTATTACTGGCAGCCCCGAAGTCAACAACAGGACAATCGACAATTTCCAACGCACACCTATGTTGTTCCAAGCCTGTGCTGGCAACTTCCAAAAAGGAATTTTAGGTCTAGGCAACTTCGCCTTGGTTATGGAAATTGGTTTGTCTTCTGATGATTTTGTAAGTGAGATTTTCTCTGCATCCTCAGGTGATGGCATCTCTGGTTTGTCTTTAAGTAACATAATTTTCTCTAAATCTATGATCAATATTGAATTAGGATAGTCGCCGCAAATAGGCGACTATCCAAGACTTAAGCAACCTTGAACTGAGATACACTCACCTGTAAATCTTGAGCAACTTGCAAAAGCTCAGAGAATGATCGCGCCACATCTTCGGACTGCTTGGATGTATCCATCGCGATCGCGGCAATACCTTGCATTGTCTCACCCATGTGATCAGAGGTTTTAGTCTGGGTATTCGCAGCGATCGCAATCTCACGCACGATTGAGTTTACCTGCTTACTCACCATTGAAATCTGATTTAGCTTTTCACGAGCATTTTGGACAAGCTTTGTCCCTGCGACCACCTGTTCAGTACCAGTTTCCATCGCTGCAACTACTTCATTGGTTTGAGATTGAATCTCTTCGACTAGTTGTTCGATTTCCGCCGTTGATGTTGCTGACTGTTCTGCAAGATCTCGAACTTCTTCCGCAACCACGCTAAATCCACGTCCTTCTTCACCAGCACGGGCTGCCTCAATCGCAGCATTCAGAGCGAGTAGGTTAGTTTGGGCTGCAAAATTACTAATTAAGTTCACAATCCGCGAAATCTTTTGCGAAGTTTCTCCTAGACGCTTGACTTTTTTAGCCGTCTCCGACACAGTTTCACGGATCTCAGAAATCCCTTCAACCGTGCGGTTCATCGCCTCGTCTCCTTCTTTCAGAGCTGATACCGCTACTTGCATTCCCTGCTCGGCTTGTTTGGCTCTATTCTCTACGCCTCGACTGGACTCAGTCATGACTTTAATTTCCTGTAGCGCTGAGTTAATCGATTCTGACTGCTTCAATGCTTCATGAGAAACCGATCGCACCGACATTTCATTACTTGTTGCGGTTTGGGTTACAGATTGCGAAGCTCCCTGTACTTCAACTACCAGTTTCCGCAAGTTACGAATAATTGCGTTATAAGAGTCAGCGATCGTGCCTACTTCATCAGCAGTCACGTTAGCCCGAATCGTCAAGTCACCGCGACTAACAGGATCAACTTCCATCAATAGCTCTAACGCCCGACGTTGTAAGAATTCTTTTTCTTGCTTTTGCTCTTCAGCCCGTGCATCGGCTTCTGCTCTTGCCTCTTGTCGAGCTGACTCCAATCTTCCTGCTTCTTGCTGCTGAATGTCGCTTAGGTACTTGAGTTGTTCTGCCATACCGTTGATGTTACTAGACAAAACACCTAGCTCATCTTCACTCACTACTTCAAGGCGAGTATCTAGATCGCCTAGCCCAATCTTTTCGACTACCTTCGCGGCATCTTGAATTGGTTTAACAGCTCGATTGGCGATAAAAGCAGCTAACAAGGCTACTAATAAAGTAGTGATACCTGTCCCAGTGGCTAGAGTAATCAACAGATCGCGTTGAGGCTTAAAAGCAACCTCAGTATTCAGTGCCATGATGATGCCAAGATTGAGATTAGGCATATCTTGAAAATTAGGTAATGGCACATAAGTTAATAGTTGCTCTTTACCACCAACAAAACTCACCACCGTAATTGAAGTCTTGCTACTAATTGCTGAAGCTATTTGTGGATAAATATCCTTGGATTGAACATCTAGTTCATCTTTTTCCTTTGCCACAAATATTTTGCCCATTGCATCCGTCAAATGATATTCATCGTCATCGCTACTACTAGCTTTAACGACATCCTCAAATCTTTCAATCGGCATCCTTGTCCGCACTACACCAATAGATTTATCGGAGCCCACTTCCTTGACAGGCGCAGAAATAAACAAGCTAACTTTTTTGGTGACCGATGATTTCCCTGGCTGACTAATGAATGGTTTACCTGTGGATAAAGCCATTTTAAAGAAATCTCGTTCTTTAATATTTGGAGCAGGATCAGCAGTAATCGTTGAACGAATTGGTGTATTCCCCTCCAAATCCGCAAATGCAATCAGGTTGTATACGCCATAGACTTTGGCATAGTCGTTTAAAATAGCTTCGCGCTCAGATTGCAAGATTACTGCTTGAGCTTTCCGATTTGTGAAAATAGGATGATTTGCCAGTACTTGAACATCGCCATAACGCTCATATATAAAGCGATTAATTTTGTCGGCGATGACATTAGTTTTTTGCAGTTGTGATTCCCGAATTTGCTCATCAAGTGAACGGCTAGAGAAGTAGTAAGCTGCGCTACCGATCGCAACTACAGGAATCGTACTAATCAGTACTGCAAGTAACGTTGCTTTGTTCCGCAGAGATAGCGATCGCCAGCCCCATTTTTTTTGTTTAGGCACTTGAGGGCTGGGTGACAAGTCATCTTCTAGTAAGTTTTCGAGAGACTCTGCATTAGTTGCAGCAGCGCTACTACCATTTATTTCAGCATCTGCTGATTGAGGTTGGTTTTTTGGCTGATTATTTTGTGTCAACATTATTGATCCTGCTCCCTAAAATATCTAAAAAAGTATTTAAAAATAAAATTTGTAATTTTCAATCAGTCAAATCTCAGAAAAATTACGACAAAAGCATAACGTGGTTATGACCAGAAATTAATCTATTTACTTGTAATCTCGGCGATCGCATCGCCATCAAGCACTAAAAAAGTTTCCTCTGATCCACTTAACCAATAGCCTCGACAAGCCTGCACCATGGCTGGATTTGCAAATGTGAGCGCTGAAGTTTGAATTGTGGAAATATCACATTTCACTATCTGCCCCACACGCGGCACTGCAAAGCCAATTATATTATCTTGACTACGCAGAAATATAATGTGGCATTTGTCCTGAAGTTTCTCCTGTTCATATTGCTGTGAATAAAGAGGCTCATATCCCAAAAGACTAGCTAAATCAACGACCCAGATCACATCTCCCCGCCAGTTATATATGCCCATAACACTGGGAGCCAAACCCGCGATCGCCGTTATTTCTGTCAGACTAACTTTGACGATTTCGAGTAATTGCTGAGTTGGCAGTAAAGCTGGCTGATTCGCCTCCAAATAAAATGACAGAAATTGCTCAACCGCAGCGTGAGACTTAGCTAGCTGAGTTGATTTTTTCTGACTGCTAATCATCTGATTTGTCATGGCGATCGCTTTCCTAATCTTTGACTAATAACTTAATTGTGCGGATCAGTTCAGCCACATCTATAGGCTTGGTCAAATAAGCCGAAGCTCCCTGTTTCATGCCCCAAAATTTATCCATTTCACCACTCTTGGTAGAGCAAAGAATGATCGGAATATCCTTAGTCTCTGGCTTGTCCTTAAGATCTCGACACAACTCAAACCCACTTTCATTGGGTAAAACCACATCGAGAACAATAGCACTAGGCTTTTGTTGGCTGATTTTAGTCCTAGCTTCATCGCCGCTCATTGCCAAGATCGTATTGAAACCAGCATTTCTAAGACTGCCTGTAATAATCTCAGCCTGAGTCATTGTGTCCTCAACCACTAAAATCGTACTCATATAAAAATTTTCCCTTTACTGTTTTATTGATTGATGATTTGTTAATGTAAATGCTTTGAATTAGTGGCTTCTTCAAGCTAATTAGGCTCAGAGATCTGCAAAAACTTGCGCAATATTTGCAAAACTTTCGCAGGAACTGGTGGTTTGCTCAAAAAGTCCGATGAGCCAGCCATCTTTGCTCTTACCCGATCAATCATCCCATCTCGTCCAGTCAAAATCACAATCGGGATTTCCTGAAATGTGGTGGTTTTTCGTAAAAAAGTACAAAGTTCATAACCATTAGTGTTTGGCATCACCAAATCAAGAAAAATTAAGTCGGGCTTACGTTGCAATAAGGTACTAACACTTTGTAAAGGCTCAGTAATGCCCAGAACTTCATAGCCCAATGGTTCAAGTATCCGCCTCATTTCAACCGCTACTTGAGGACTGTCATCAATACAAGCAATCAGACCTCGAAGTGGCACATTACTTGGCTTGTTGGGCAGTTTCCAATTTGGTGATATCCAATCAGGCACTTCGTGAAAGGCTACAATCCCGTCTACGACAAGAGGTAATAGCGATCGCATCACGGCAATCATCGAGCAGTGCATGATGATTGACATATCCCAAAGAGTATTTTTGCCATTAACAATTTTCTTGAGAGTTTTATAGGTTTTGCTCGTGATGGCTTCGGCATTTAACATCACGTCTAACTGCTCTGGATTAGCCAGATAAGGCGCTAAATCAAAGGAAAATCCTTGAATCATATTCTGGACATGAGATAGTCCCGCCTGTTGCCACCTTAATTGGGCTGCAACAATGCTATCTAAGGTTTGTACCGCAGGCAGAGCCACAATTGGCTTAAATGCTAAGGCTTCTAAGGGTTTCCAAGTTGATTTGGGGTTCTTTTGATCACTGAGACTATAAAAGACTTCATGAATACTTGACTGAATAATGGCTCGCGCTTGCTCAGTAGTCAGTAAATTTTCGTGAATTGCCTGTTCTATGATCTTTAGCTCCCAAGCTTCGGCATTAGGCTTGGCATGTTCCAGTAATTCTTGGATATTTACATTGGGTGAATGTTGCCGAATTGCTCTTGCCAACCTGCGGACACGATGTTTGCCTCCCGTTGCATATACCAAACGACCTAGATAAAAATATATATTCCAAGCAGGATCAGCCTCTTGGTCTCCAGTTACCAACAATTCACCAGTAGCCTGTTGAAACAGGACATGTAACTGCTTCAAATCTTGAATAAACTTAGGTTGAAATTGAATTGATGTATCCACTAGAGCAATTCTGGTAAGTAGCATGTATGAGCAATACGGAGAATCACAGGTAACTAGAATATAGTCATTTGTCTTTATTACCTGCTGATATAAAATAAATGTCTAATTACAAAGTAATCCTAAGAGACTCATCAAGTAACTATAGATACATTTAAAACATCTATACAAGAAAATCTTTTGATTGATTCTATCTTAGAAGACTGGTTTCAGAATTACTATACTATAGGAATTATTCATTTTCTCTGTGTTATGCAATTACTTAGCAAATTTCAATACTACAGATAGACTTTCAGCAGCATTAATACTCATAGTCCAAAATCAGTTTCATCATAATTAGAACTGCTGGATTCAGAATCTAGCTCAACAAAATTCAAAATCAGTTTCATAATGACAATCCCTAGCGAATTTACAGTAATTCTCATTACAAAAAATCAGTTTTTTGAAAGCCCGCCTAAGGCGGGCTTTCAAAAAACTGATTTTGGTGTTTCCTCCCCTTCTGGCGATGGAGACACCAAAATTGTTCAGTAGTAAGAATTGCTGGCAAATTTGTAATTGTCAAATAAAAATCAATAACTTAAAGTAGAATTTAGCTAAGAGATTTTTGTGTAGAAATTTTATAAAATTTTGCGGTTGCGCCTATGTATGCTAATAGTCAGGAAGTGCCACTTGAACAGGCGATCATTCGCTCTCCCTTAACGATCGCGGCAAGTGCAACTGTAGCTGATGCGATCGCCTTGATGAGTGTGGGCAGACATACTTGCAACTTATTGTGTGAGATTGACTCAGAAACAAATTTGCAGTTAGCCCATGCCCAAAACAGTTGCATTTTAGTAACTGAAGGGAAAAAACTAATTGGGATCTTGACTGAGCGCGACTTGGTTAGGTTATGCGGACTAAACGCTAGTCCTGAAAATTCTGGACATAATTCAGCGCAAAACCTGCTCGAAACTGCGATCGCCGAGGTAATGGTATACCCAGTTCAAGCACTGTTGGAGTGGGAATTTACGGATATACTTGTGGCGATTAACCGCTTCCATCGCTATCGGATTCGACATTTGCCCCTAGTAAATGATCGCGGTGAAATCGTCGGATTGCTAACCCATGAGAGTTTACGGCAATTACTTCGTCCCATCGATATGTTGCGTTTGCGTCAGGTCAAAGAGGTCATGATTGCCTATGTGATTTATGCAAATTCTACGACTTCGGTGGCACAGATTGCCAATTTAATGCTGGAACAAAAAGTCAGCTCAGTAGTGATCATAGAAGAGGGTGAAAATGGCTTGTTGCCCATTGGAATTGTTACTGAGGGCGATATCGTTCAATATCTTGCTTTAGAGTTAGCTCTGGCGACAACATCTGTCCAACTAGTAATGAGCTTTCCAGTTGCTACAGTCAGTCCAGATGAAACGCTTTGGACTGTGCGAGAGATAATGCAAGAACGGATGATTAATCACTTAATCGTGACTAATACAGATGGAACAATGGAAGGTATCATTAGCCAAAGTGATTTGCTCAATACCCTTCAGCCAACCGAGATTTATAAATTAGTCTCGACGCTAGAAATAAAGATGTCTCAACTAGAGCAAGAGAAACTAGAGCTACTCCAAAGTCGAAATAAACTATTAGAGAGCCAAGTGCAGGCAGGCACATTTGCCCTAGCAGACAGTAATAATATGTTTCGTCAATTCGCTGAGAATAATCGTGGAGCAATTATTCTTCGTGAATTTAGCTCTGGGAAGGTGGTGTATGTAAGTCCTCGATATGCAGAAATTTGGGGACATTCAAGTGAGTATTTATATCAAAACCCAGAAATTTGGATGCAATCGATCCATCCTGAAGATATTGATAGAGTGCTTCAACTTTATAAATTAACAGTCAGTAGTGGGTTCTTTAGTGAGGAGTATCGAATTATTCGTCCTGATGGCGATATTCGATGGATATGGGGACGCTGCTTCCCCTTAAAAAATGCTAATGGGAAAATCGAGCAAATGGCTGCTATTGCTGAAGATATTAGCGATCGCAAGATTGCAGAAACAGCCTTAAGGGAGAGTGAAAAACGTTTAAGAGCAAGTGAGTCTCTCTTAAGCGCCATGTTTGAACGTTCAGTCGTGGGTATGGCAATTACGGATGCTGATGGTAAATTTATTAGGACTAATCCTTTTTATCAACAAATGGTTGGCTATTCTGAAAATGAATTGCAATTAATGCAATTTACTGACAATATGCTGCCTGAAGATATAGAGGATAATTTGCGACTGCGTACTCAAGTCTTGTCTGGTGAAAGTGAAAGCTATCAAATGGAAAAGCGGCTTTTTCATCGAAATGGGAAAATGTTTTGGGTACGAACAACTAGTTCTAAAATATTGGATGAAGTTGGTCAGACACCACTTTTGGTTGGGGTCATCGAAGATATTAGCGATCGCAAGCAAGCTGAAAAATCTTTAGCCAGTGCAGAGATAGAACGACAAGAAGCGATCGATGATCTCTATCACCTCAATCAACAATTAGAGTCAAGAGTTTCGCAACGGACGCAGGAGCTTCAGGATACCAATCAGCAATTGATCGTGGCTAATAATGAGCTAGCAAGGGCAACGAAACTTAAGGATGAATTTCTTGCAAATATGAGCCATGAACTGCGAACTCCACTTAATGCTGTGTTGGGAATGTCTGAGGGTTTGATGACAGGAGTATTTGGAGATTTAAACGAACGCCAGATGCGATCGCTATCTCTAATCGAAACTAGCGGTCGGCATTTGTTGGAATTAATTAATGACATTTTGGATGTAGCTAAAATTGGTGCAGGTAAATTAGATCTGGAGCTTAGTTCCGTAGCGATCGAATATCTCTGTAAATCTAGCCTAAACTTTGTTAAGCAAATCGCTAATCAGAAAAATATTCAACTCAAGTTGTCTATCAATCACAGCATCAAAATGATCACAGTTGATGAGCGGCGGATGAGGCAATCTTTAATCAACTTACTCAGCAACGCGGTTAAGTTTACGCCTAAAGGGGGAGGAGTTTGCTTAGAAGTTAAGCTTCAAGCAACTGAAACAACGGAGCTAACCCCTGAATACTCCTATGCAATGGTCTTCTCTATTATTGATACAGGTATTGGTATTTCTCCAGAAGATATCAGTAATCTATTTCAAGCTTTTGTCCAGATCGATAGTAGTCTGAATCGACAATATTCAGGTACAGGGCTAGGGCTTACTCTCGTTAAGCAACTTGCGGAATTACATGGGGGCTATGTGAGTGTTACTAGTCAAGTTGGCGAGGGTAGTTGTTTTTCGATAGTTTTACCCTATACAGAATCTATTGAATTATATCAATCAGACAAAGCCAAGACTCCATTAGATTCCTTCGATGAGGATTATGAACAAGTACGCAATTTAGAGAATAATTTGGCTGTCAATCCTCTGATTTTGCTGGCAGATGATAATCCCATTAATATTGAGACTTTCTCTAATTATTTAACTAGTCAAGGATATCGGCTGATTTTTGCATCTGATGGCAAGGAAGCAATCGATATGACGATCGCTGAAAACCCTGATCTAATTCTGATGGATATTCAAATGCCAGTGATAGATGGAATTAGCGCAATTGAAAGTATACGAGCAAATCCTGAGGTAAATAATATTCCCATTGTGGCGCTCACGGCTTTGGCAATGGCTGGCGATCGCGAAAAATGTTTAGCAGTCGGTGCGAATGAATATCTAACTAAGCCTGTGCAACTATCTCATCTAACAGCAATCATCCAACAACAACTCCAGAAGAAGTAATGCCAAAGCATACTATGGCTACGCCATAGTATGCTTTGGCATTACAGGGTTTAGTTTTTAATTCACCAAAGTTTCGCCACACTTTGGTGAATTGGTATAACGACTAATTGCGGTGCTTTGCGCCGCGATTAGTCGTTAGGCAAACTATTGCCAATTTTGGCGGAATGCCTTCACAACTTGATCCATGCCAACCGATCGCGAAGCTTTGAACAAAATGCGATCGCCACTTTTAACTTTTTCTAAAAGCGTCTGCGTGATATCGTCATAAGATTGACAGGCGATCGCATATTTCAATGAACCATTAGCTCCTGCCAAAATCGCGTCTGCTTCGCCATCGGTCAAGATAATCGCGCCTTCAATTCCTAAGTTACTGATCGCTTCACCAACTTGACGATGCAATTGAGTAGACATCTCCCCTAATTCCTTCATCGTTCCCAAAACAGCCCAATGACGCTTTGCAGGCATATCAGCCAGTTGGCGCAGAGCCGCCAGCATCCCTTCAGGGGAAGCATTATAAGTCTCATCTAGAATCATCACATCTTGAGGCAACTCATATACCTGCGCTCTACCAAATGGAAGATCGAGTTTGCCAATACCTTGAATTGTCTGAGCCCAATCGAGATTTAAGGCTTTGAGAACTGCTAAACCTGCCAAAAAATTTAAAGCATTATGGCGACCTGGTAAGGGTAATTCCCAAGTTAGACCTTCCACATGTAATTGCTGATCAATTAGTTCGCCGTTGACATCCCCAATTCCTAAGCCATAGGTGATGGTTTTACCTTGCCAAACTTTGCTAGCCATCTCTAGTAAAAGCGGATTACTCGCATTTAAAACTGCCGTGCCAGTAGGAGAAGTCTCTGCTAAAAGTTCACATTTAGCTTGAGCGATCGCTTCTCGCGAACCCAATCTGCCAATATGCGCGGTTCCCACATTAGTAATTACGCTCACCGTCGGCAAAGCCGTTTTGGCGAGGCGTTCGATTTCGCCTAGACCACGCATCCCCATTTCTACAACTACAAAACTATCCCGCTCAGGGTCAATCGACAACAAAGTTTGCGCCACACCAATATCATTATTATGGTTAGCCTGACTCTTGTGAACTCGCTGATCGAGAGTGACATAGCAAGCCAACATACTGGCAATAATTTCTTTAGTAGTAGTTTTGCCCACTGAGCCAGTAATCGATACAACTGGGTGTAAAAACTGTGATCGCCACCAGCGGGCTAGATCTTGATACGCAGTGATTATATCGTCAACTGCTAAGACTGGTAACCCTACTGCGGCAACCGAGCTAGCCCATTCACGGCTGACGAGTGCGGCTACTGCGCCTTGGGCGATCGCTTTTGCCACAAACATATGACCATCAAAGTTATCGCCAGTTAAAGCTACAAATAACTCACCAGCTT
Organism: Pseudanabaena sp. OTE_75_metabat_487_sub; assembly: GCA_031378395.1. Classification (GTDB taxonomy): domain Bacteria; phylum Cyanobacteriota; class Cyanobacteriia; order Pseudanabaenales; family Pseudanabaenaceae; genus Pseudanabaena. The sequence continues at coordinate 5,239 of JANNDZ010000572.1, read as the reverse complement.
TGAGTTTGCGGCTATCGGAAATAACGCCCCTTATCTCGATGTTTTTTTGCGCGTTTTCGTCAATATTGGCAACCGTTGCCGAAGTAATGGCGATCGCTTGGCTAATCGTACAAATACAGGTCATGCTTAATTCTTTCTGTTCGTAGCTGTTCTGCGCTTCGGATGGCAAACTCAAATTTGGTAAAAAAGCTGCATACTTGTAACTTTTTTACCAAGCTTATAGGTTTAATATTCTAAGCTTTATTATTATCGGGCTTCGGGCAGCACATCATCACCAAACATTTCATTCAAGATGGTGAGATATGGCTCAAACTGGTGAACATGTTCTTCGCTAAGATAATTTTGCATTTCTTGAGAAAGTAGTCTTAATAAAGTTCGCACTAGTTCCCAACTAACTTTTAAAGGTGGATAGAGCATAATACAGAGTGGGAAAAGCTCTTGCTGAATTGAAGCAACGCTTTTTTCGAGAACACATAGACAGAGATAAACCTGAAACATCTCAATATCGCGCAAGCTGGAAATGCGAATTTGAGGTGAACTCAGCACGCCGTTATAGCACTGATAGTCAGAATGCATAATCAGTGTTTTTTGAGAAACTTGCCTAGCAATTTCACTAGTTAAGGTGAGCAAATGACGAACTGATTCTAGCGCAATGTCATTGTAGTCGAGATTCCCAGCCGCTTCATAGCATCTTTGCAAGGGCATGTAGAGATGATCGTCAATGACTTTGAAGTAGGAGTTAACCATCAATTTTTCGAGTGGTGGAAGTGAGTCGAGAAGTAACTGCCCACTGTAATGAAACTGCATACTCACAAAGCCGATCGCCCTTGCATCAACCGATGTGTATTTTTTGCGAATCTTGCCAACGCTTTGAGCGATCGCTACTGAGAGCTGACCAATTGTTGGCAGTTGAGTATGACTCGCTAGACTCAACGTTTGCCCATTTGTGTTCAAGTCTATCTCTACAAGCCGATGATCAGCATTCTCTGTATAGACCTTGAGAACCTGCTCTAACATAAAACGTGAATCTGTGGCGATTTCCCAAGGATCGATTAAGTCTGCGGAAATACCATGGGATTGCAACTGCCCCATTAATAAATTTTCAGTCTTAGCCCAAGCCTGAGCACTAGAGAAACGTAGAGATTGCAGGAGGTTTTTAGCTGTAGCTTCACGCCTCTCTGGTGATAAGATTTCTTCTAAATTATTAGATTTAATATCCTGCTTAGCGGAATCCGCTTGCAGATTTTGAATATACTTCTTTGCCCAAATATTTGCCAGAGTCGGAACAGGAGCGCTTGTCGCGTTGTGAAAATCTTCTGCCAGATTATCTGCAAGGGTATGTCTAATCATTTGGACTCCGAGAGTAAAAGTTTTTGTTAAATTAGTCACATTATATTTCCTGCGCCTAAAAATAGTTAAGGTTTGGTTAAAAACACTTATTACTCCCATCCCAGTCAAGAAATGGTGGTGCGGCGCAAAGCCCCACATCACCATTTCTAAGATTTTCTATTTAAGTTTAACTTCTGATGATTGATGTAATGGTAACTGGGTCGTTACATAGGTTCCATCGTTATTGAACAAATCACAGGAAATTGGCAGACGACTAATATTTTTGTTGCTGCCAATTACGACGATCGCTGATCCTTTGAACAGTTTTTGGTTTGGATCAGGGTTGATTTCAAACTTTTGATCGTGGCTAACGGCAATCACGTTTACGCCATAGTGACCACGCAGCTTTAGTTCTAGAATTGTTTTGCCATCAAACTCTTCAGGAACCATCACTTCGACAATACTGTTATCTGGATCGAGTTCAAAGCGTTCTAAAATGCCTCGTTGAGTAAGCGATCGCGCTAAAGCTCTTCCCATTTCTGCTTCAGGATAAACGACTAGATCCGCACCAACTTTTTTGAGCAAAGTACCATGTACTTCTGACGAAGCCTTGGCAACAACATGCTTCACTCCAGCTTCCTTCACATTAAGAGTAGTAATAATACTCTCTTCTAAAAAATTGCCGATCGCCACAATCACTGTATCAATTTCGAGAATGCCAGATTCTTTGAGTGCTAGTGGATTAGTGGAATCTAATTGGATACAATGCGCGGCGAGGTTATTGGCTCGTACATGACTGACACTCTCTTCATCTTTGTCAGCAGCTAAGACCTCATGCCCTAAGCGATCAAGGGTCGAACATACTGATCGCCCAAATCGCCCTAAGCCAATTACGGCAAATTGCTTATTATCATTGCGCAGACTGCGAAAAAAGCTTAAAGAAGATATATCCACAAAATTTTCCTGTATTCCTGATGGTGATTTATTTTAAATATTACTAAAGACAACACGTAGCAATGTCTTTAGTGCCTCAACCAACTAGCATCGACTCTTGAGGATATTTAATCAGACTATGACGGGTATCAGTGAAGATTGCTGCCATCAATAGTAATACCCCAACCCGACCGACATACATCGTGGCAATCAAGACTAGGCGACCAGAAGCGGATAACGATGAAGTGATACCAGTTGATAAGCCAACTGTGGCAAAAGCTGAAGTTGCTTCAAACAGGATATTTATAAAGCCCATATTGCGATCGGTTAAGGATAGTAAGCCTGTCGAGCAAATTACGGTAAATAATGAACCCACAGCGACACCAACAGCTTTTAAGATCAGACCATTTGGTACTTGCAACTTATAAAGATTGATTTGATCGCGACCCTGTAATGCTGCACCCGTGCAGCTAGCCAAAATCCTCGCAGTTGTGGTTTTAATGCCACCGCCTGTGCCTCCAGGGCTTGCACCAATAAACATTAAGGCGATCGTGATAAATATCCCAGTCACAGTCATTTTGCCATTGTCAATCGTATTGAAGCCAGCCGTGCGCGTGGTGACGGACTGGAACCAAGCACCGATGATCTGATCAAACAGTGGCAATTTACCCAATGTTTCGCTATTACTAAACTCGGTAAACCAGAAAAATATAGTGCCAAATAGGAGTAAGGCGATGGTTGTGCTTGTGGCTACGCAGAAGGTTAGGCTAAAGGAGATGTAATCGCGATCGCGTGAAAATTTTGTTCTTAACCACAGATAGCCTTCCAAAATTACCTGATAGCCAATGCCACCAAAAATAATCAGTAAGCCAATAATGATACTCACCATCGGCGTATTCACATAGCCCATCAAATTATCGGTGAATAGGCTAAAACCAGCGTTGTTAAAAGCATTAACGCTATGAAAAATTGATTGCCAGACACTTTCAGTAAAGCTCATTTTTTGGCTAAAGATGGGCATCAGGGCAAATACCCCAGTCAACTCAAATAACATGGTTACGGCAATGATTGACTTAACTAATTGCAGACCGCTACGAATACCATTTGTATCCAATGCGGACTGCAAAGTCACTTTGTCACGCAGACTAAATTTACGTCCAATCAGCAATAGGAGGATGGTAGTCGCAGTCATATAGCCCAATCCGCCTATTTGGACTAACAATGTCAGGAACAGTTGTCCCCAAAATGAATAAAATTTACCGACATCAACTACCGATAAACCCGTTACACATACGGCTGAGGTAGAGGTAAATAAAGCGGTGATCAGATCTGACCATGTGCCGTTACTAGACGATATGGGCAGCATTAGTAAAAATGTCCCAATTGCTATGACAGCCACAAATCCAAGACAAATTGTTCTAGCAGGGTTCACGTTGATTCCGCAAATATATCCGTGAGTTACAAAATTAATTCTATAGCGATCATTGGAATAGAGACGACACAAATTCTCGTCGTATCATCGAAAATTTACCCCACCCTAGCCCTCCCCTTTGCAACTACCGTGTACACACAAGTCATAAAACCTAGCTAAGTCAACAATTATCTGCCCCCTAGCCCCCAATTCTGGGGGAACAAGAAAATAACATTCTTTCAAAGTCCCCCAGAATTGGGGGATTTAGGGGGCTTAGATACATTGAAACGAAGACAGAGAGACTTGTGTATACACGGTAGCCCTTTGCAAGGGGGACTTAAAGGGGGTAAGTCCGACTTATGTCTTGACGATAAGAAATTAGAGGTGGCGCAAAGCGCCGCCTCTAATCTTTATTTGTGGTTAACCATACCCAAGGACAGAAGGGCAACATTAGATAAGAGTGTTACGATCGCTATTATGCAAATACAGGGTAAATACAGGGACTGACACTAATGAAATACTACACATTTGGCAATAATTTTCCCAATGGCGGCGGCGGTGGCGATCGCTGGTCAGGTGTGCGTTTTTGGCTAACAACTATGCTTGTTTTTTGGGCTTTTAGTGCGATCGGGTAAAAAATCCATGCCGCCAGTTAGACAGCAGTTCGCAAGTTAGGACATCGCCTCGCCATTGCCATTGATTTGCATTCATTGGTTTAGGTTCGCATTCTGCAAAAGATAGATAAATTGAGAATTTGGTTACATCATATCAGTATCTCACCTTATACAGAGCGAAGCTCTGCTCTCATCCCCTTCGCCCAGAGCTACCGTGTTCACACAATTCTCTCTGTCTTCGTTTCAGTGTATCTAAGCCCCCTAAATCCCCCAATTCTGGGGGACTTTGAAAGAATTTTATTTTCTTGTTCCCCCAGAATTGGGGGCTAGGGGGCGATTAATTGTTGACTTGACTGGAATTTACGACTTGTGTGTACACGTTAGCTTAAAAAGGGGAAAGAAGACGATCGCTAGTTTAGTTAGTATTTAGGAATTGAAGGATCGATTTGATCGCTCCATGCATTAATGCCACCCACGACATTGATGCCATCAATACCAGCTTGCTTGAGAATCCCCAAAGCCTTCATCGATCGCCCACCCATCTTGCAATGAGCAATCAGCTTATGTCCATTCAGCAAAGCTCTAACTTTCTCCACACCATTCCCATTTTCGATTTCTGGTAAAGGCACTAAGACCGTGTTAGGAATTTTGCCGATTTCCCATTCATTGGGATTACGAACATCAATGATCACATAGTCCTCAGCACCAGCATCAATGATGGCTTTGAGTTCAGTAACGCTAATTTCGGCGATCGCTTGTTGTGCTTCCATTTCAGTTTCCTTTTGTTGAGGGATACCACAGAACATCTGATAATCGATTAATTCTTCGATCACAGGACGCACTGGGTTGGGACGAAGTTTTAACTCACGGAAAGTCATCTTCAAGGCATCGTAAAGTAACAACCGCCCGCTCAGAGTATTTCCTTGCCCTAGAATAATTTTGACAGTTTCCG